>CAYNKB010000001.1:0-7899 GCA_964397725.1 Candidatus Woesearchaeota archaeon
CCATTGCCAGAAATTAATATACCCAGATTCTCTGTCGTTTCTTTAAAGCTCAGTTGATTGTCTCCGTTACCGGACCGTGTAAATAAATTTCCGATTTTAAATCCTGACGATCCCTAATTGGCCGTTCTTGGGTCAAAAAATTTCATTTCGATACCAAAATGTTTAAACTCAGAATACCAATTATACATAGCCACTTCTGATAAATAATTTGTTCTAATATTTTCAAGTGGATAAATCTGACCCCACCCTTGCATTAAAAGTCTAGCCAGCATCTTAACGTAAAGACCGCGCGCCAGATCTTTCCATTTTTGTTCCCAAATGTTCTGGTTGGCGGCAACTGCTATTTTTTTGTTACGATAAATCACCGGATTTTTCTCTAAAAACTCGGACCTTAAATCATTTACATTATTAACTATCTGAGTCTGCATTGCAGTATCATACTTACTAAGAATTTCCTGCTCGTTCGCAATATCAAGAGCCCCCAGCGCCAGTTGAATATCTTTTAAAGGTGCGCTCGTAATTCCTTTTGAAGCAAAAAGTTCTTCACTGGCCACACGCTCTAACATTTTACTATGAACTTTGTAAATGCCGATCTCGCGTTTTAAATTTTTCAAATGAAAGCTTTTGATACCTGTAAATCCGGCAACATTTCCTTTTGCACCGGCCTCTAGCACCCGTACAATCGCAGTTCTGTAGAACATCGCTGCCGTATAACTGGATATTTTATACGTTAGAAAATTACTGTTCGTAACCGCAGATATCAGTCCGTCAATCGTTTGAGCCGAAACACTTTGCGTTTTTTTGTACTGTAATGAGTTTTCCATTAAACTAATTATATTTTCAATAAAAAATCTTAAACTGCCTAATGTAAATATTGTAGGACTTAAAACAATTTTATCAAATAATGAAAAAACTCATTGGTATTCTGGAGCAAGATTAATAGAAGAAAGAGCCGTTCGAAATGTTCAACATTCTTCTGTTGGTGGGCATGGGTTTAGAGTAGGACAAAGCACAGGTGAATCCCACGGAGAATTAAGAACTATTGATTCTGGAAATTTATTATTAACGAATCAAAGATTGGTGTTTAATGGAAATTTTAAGCATATAGAATATCCTTTGAGTAAGATACTTCATTTAGAAGAGTATAAAGATGCAATAGAAGTAGCTCTAAAAGGTAGACAGAGAGTTCAAACCTATGTTGTAGATGAGCCTCATAAATGGTGGGCTTATTTAAGATTAGCTGTTGCTTTATTGGGTGTTAAGTCTAAGGGAGAGAGTAAAACTAAACAAAAAGTAGTAAAAATTAAAACAGGTAAAGGTGATATTCAACAACTTAATTTTTCTTGTCCCGAATGTGGACAAAAAATGTCTAAGCACATAAATGTTAAGAAAGAAATAAATTTTCAGGAAGAATGTCCTAAGTGTGGGAAAGTTATTAGCATAACTAAAAAATCTCAAGATTAAAAATGAAAGAAAAAGAAATTGTAATTCATGATAATGAGATTAAGGTGAGGCAAGAAAAATCTCATTTGTTCGGAGGCTTTGGTTTTATTTTAATTTTGTTTGGTTTAATTTCTTTTGGCTATAAAAATGGAAGCCATGCCATAAGCAATAGTTTTACTTGGGTTCTGCTTATTACTGGTGTCTTGTTGATTATTTTTGATTTTCTGAAAAGGTAAAAATGGTAAAAATAGAATTTAAAGCCGTTGATGGTTCTGTCTCGGAAGTTAATTTTGATGAGATTAGGATTCTCAAGGAGAATAATTTAACTGGTTCTTTTGACCAAACAATCTTTGATAATTTGAAAGATACTCCAGAGCGTAAAAATGAGAGCAAATTATACAATTATGGAAATGGTGGCTGGTTTGCTACTGGAACTAGTCTTGGTGTAGTTAGTGCTGGCGCAAGAATTTTATTTGATGAGGATAAAAATCAAACCCAAAATGGTAATCATTTCAATATACAAGGTTTAGTTAATATTTCAGGTTCTAAACCTTATCAAATTTCTGTTGGCAAGATTCATAGAATTTATTCAGATAAACTTGAGGTCATTTTCTATAACTTTGATGGAACTATTTCTGGGACAAGAACTTTAAACGCTCCTACTTTGTGAAATTTTTCTTTTTGTAAAAAGAGCCAATTCAGATATTCTAGCCATCTTTAGATTTCAAAAAATGATTAACAACAGGTAAATCTTGAGTGTCTTATGCTATAGTTTCAGAAAAATTTTAATTTTTTGCAAATGACCTAAAAGAAGAGGAGGGTAGATGTTCGCTCGCATCAAGTATCTCAATGCCTAAAACCTTGCCATTTTTATCTAAATCGACATTAACAGATTCATTTAATGTTATTGTTTCCGCCACTTCTCCATTTTCTATTTCTTTAAAATAGATATAGGCTGCATCTGCTTCCTTGTCAAATTCTGCTCTCATATTTACATGACACTTATTGCCTTTATATATTTATCTTTGGAGGTATAGACAACTTTTATTCTTTTTCAATCATACTTTTTGTATGCTTCTGTTTTCTTTCCTTTCTGAACAGTATAATTGGGCATTTCGATAGTTTCCTGAATGTGTTTAAAACTTATTGCTCTTTCAACCATCCTCTTTTTTGCATGATTGGTTAGTATGATAGTCACTTTAGAGATAGTCTTATAGGATTTATAAATTTTTCTCGCCTCTTCTTGATGCATCTGAATGGCTAACATTTATTTTTTAGCTAATTTCCAAGCAGAGTCAAAATACTCTTTGAAACTATTTGCTACTTCTTCAGATTGAATTAATATTCCCATTGGTTTTGAAGAACTCCAAATTGTTATTAATATTGCATCATCAGTTATATCAATATTTCCTGGAACTGGAAAAGAAACATACCTCTGGTCTATTCCTTTTGGAGGCCTGCCAAGTTTTTTTCCAACATTACTTTTACTAATTATTCCTATCCATTTAATATTTTTCTCTTTTATGACAGAATCTATTCTTTTGAAATTATAATTAACCCTTCCATAATAAAATTCATAGACTTTTTCATCATAAAGAGGATTATGCATATAAAGAAACCTCAATAATGAGTTATTTTTTGCTCTGGATAGCAGGACATCATAAGCAGTCATCACACCCTTTTCTCCGAGAAATATCTCAGATTCCTGCTTATTCTTTTCTGAAATCAAGCTGTTTAATTTTGGCAGGAGGTCATGAAGTATTTCTTGATTTTCTTCAATTTCTTCTCTCTTTTTGTCTATATAATCTTTCAGCCTTGAGGGTTCAATAGCCTGAAAATACTTTGTTTTATCTTTTATTATGAAACTTACCAACCCCTTTTCTATCAGCCTTTGAAGAACTTCGTAGATTTTTGAGTATGCGACTCCAGATTTCTTTGTTATTGGCCCAACAGTGGATGATTTTAAATTAAGCAGAGAGCTATAAACTCTGGCTTCTCCACTTGTCAAACCTAATTTTTGCAGTTCGTTTTCGTACATTCTATATTAAGCAAGAAAGGCTATTTAACTCTTTGTATAATACACCCCTAACGGGGGATATAAAATTTATATATAATAAAAGTTTGAACATTTTGGAGATCAAAATGCCACCAAGCGGATTTAGTCAACAAGCGATAAATGGTTTGCTTACGTTTGTAAGAGCCACTTACGAGAATACTTTGGATAGATATAGAGGCAGAAGTCTTTCCGAGAGAGAGCATTTACGGGAGAGTATAGGATATTTAGAAGGGGTTGTAAAATCAACAGTTCCTCTAGCTCTGAACGGAACAGTTTCTCGCGAAGGTGTAGAAGGACTAGCAGTTTTTGTTTCTACTAACTATGTGGATCTTATAGCTGAAATTACACAAGGTAAGAAAAAAGAAGGCGAAGCTATTCAAGTAGAATTAGATAATATTGGTAAATATCTTGCTCAATTTAAACTGGAAGAAAATTGAACAACCCATAGCGAGCTAATGGGTATTGTACTTAAACAATACAGTTATCTTTAGGATTGCAGATAAGCAATTTCTTCGTCGGAAAGTTTTAAATTATTCTGGACTTCAATATTTTTTAGCATAGGCTTGATTAAAGGAAAGTCACGGAGGGCGCGCTTTGTTGAGCAGTGAACATATCTTGCATATTTTTGCGCAATTGTTTTCTTTTTTGCTATTTTTTGATTGTTAAGCCATATTTTCAGGACTCTTTTTGGGCGTTCGTATTTTGTAAAGCCCTGGAGTGCAGAGGGCTTGGCGAGGGAGATTCCAGCACTTTGAAAAATATTTTGATAGATTAGGAAACGCCATGATTGATTTTTATAAATTCTTCCGCGGAAAACGTCTGCTTTTGCCAGAGCGTAATACGCTTTTGTCAAAGTTTCATTTTTATATTCTTTTGGAATGTTTTCCTCTATCCAGAGGAATATCTCATCTAATGAAAGTTCGGAAGAGTCAAATAAACTTAGAAAGGGGTCTCTTTCTTTGAAAAGCCTTCTTAATATGTTGAATATGTTTTCTTCTATGTCTCTTTTTTCCGAGGAGTCAACGGCAATGTCTTTTCCTTGGGAGTAAGCCTGCAGGTCATTTAGGGCTGCGCGGACATCGCCCTGGGATTTTATAGCTATTTGATTTAGAAAATGTGGATTTTCCCTGATATTTTCAATCCGGCAGACTTTTTCAAGTATTCCTGATATGGCTGAAGTCGGAAGGGTTTTCATTTCAACGAGCTTTGACTTGGCTCTTACCGGAGAAAGTTTTGACTGCCAAACATCGTTGCATGTCATTATGATTGGAAATTTTGTTGTTTCAATTACTCTTACTAATTCAGGGATTCCTCCTATGTCTGTGCCTGTTACTCCGTCAGCTTCATCCATTAAAAGAATTTTTCCTTTTTTAAAAAGGGACATTTGCTCTGCCGCAGGCTTGAGGGTTTCTTCTAATTTAGCGCGGTTTCTTAAATCTGATGAGTTTAATTCAAGAATATCAAGATTGTTTTCTTTGGCTGATGCTATTGCCAATGATGTTTTTCCGGTTCCTGCCGGGCCGTATAAGATTAGGGCTTTCTTTTTTGGGAATTGATTTAAAAATTCTTTGACAGCGAGAACTGCTTTTTCCTGCCCTACTATATCTGAAAATGACTTGATTCTGTATTTTTCGGAGAGGCTTTCGTGGAACATCTTGGAGTTTAGAGAGAGAGGTTTATATTAATTGCTGTGATAAAAATTGCTCTAGAGCGAGGTTATTCCCGAGATTCGAATTCCGATTCGAAGGATCCCTATTGCAATTCAGGTTAGCCCTATCGGAATTCGCGTTGAACCTCGCGACTGGTTTTAGCATCTTCATTAATACTCGTGAGAAATTTAGATTTCTCCCGGTTCTTCCCAAATCAAGTCTTAAGGATTTGGTGATGTTTACACCAAAGCTTTAGTATTCACTCCAAACTTCCCCAAGGTTTTTCATCATTACTAACTATTGCTTTTGTATTTTATGGCCTTTAGTGAAAGATATAATTCCTTCCCTAAATGTCAAGAACGAAATCTTCTAAGGTTCTTGACTATATATAGCACTATGAATATGCATGTAGCCTTTTGAGTTTGTCATTGCAGGAATTCACATAATAGTGAACAAATTTGACAACGCCCTAGAGCAGATAAATCAGTTGAAAAGTATTTTAAAACATTTTGTTTTTAATATTTATATGAAGAGCTATAATAATTTGTATTCTATTTTATGCTCTTCTGAAAATATTCGCCTTGCTTATGAGAAGGCGCGAAAAGGGAAATCAAAGAATAAATCTGTTATTGAATTTGAAAAGAATCTTCATGTTAATCTATATAATCTAAGAGAAGAGCTTATGACCTTTAGCTACAAGCCTTTGCATCTTAAGCGTTTTATTATTAGGGATCCCAAGAGCAGAGTAATTCATGCTTCTGCTTTTAGAGATAGAATTATTCATCATGCTATTATAAATGTCTTAATTCTAATTTATGAAAAGATATTTATTTATGATTCTTATGCAAGCAGAATAGATAAGGGAGTGCATCAGGCTTTATCGCGTTTTGATTTATTTAAGAGAAAAGTATCAAGAAATGGAAAAAGAGTGCGTTCTGGGGGCGTGCGAACGGCCAATTCAATAGAAGGGTATGTGTTGAAATGTGATATTAAGCATTATTTTGATACAGTTGACCATGAAGTTCTACTTTCTATTTTAAGAAGAAAGATTAAAGATGAAAATTTAATACAGCTAATAAAGAAAGTTTTGGATAATTTTGAGTCTCCTTTTAAAGGCAAGGGAATGCCTTTGGGCAATTATACTTCCCAATTTTTTGCAAATGTTTACTTAAACGAATTGGATTATTTTGTGAAACATATATTAAGAGCACAATGTTATATAAGATATGTAGATGATTTTATTATTTTGCATAGGAGCAAAGAAGTATTAGAATTATGGAAGAAAAGAATAGAGAATTATCTTGAATGTCTTAAAATAGAACTGCATACTGATAAATCAATTATTATTCCTTTAAAAAATGGAGTTACATTTTTAGGATATAGGGTATTTTACTATTGTAAGCTGTTACGTAGAAGAAACACTCGTCATTTTAAGGCAAAATTGGCTAAATTATTAGATCAATATAAAAGTAAAGAGATTAAAAAAGGAGACTTGATACAACTTCTTCAAGGGTGGTTTGGGTATGCTAAATGGGCAAATACGTATAAATTCAGGCAGAAAATATTGAAAGTTATAGAAAATATTGAAAGAGAAAGAGTCTAATTTATGTTATCACTTTAAAGTTAATATAGTAGAAAGCTTTAAATAGTAGTATTTTTCTGTAAAAGTAGGATAAAATGAAATTAAAAATTTCAAATACTCGCAAGAGTATTGCTTCGTAAAATGAAACAGAAAATAAGCGTAACAATTGATGAAGAGAAAGTAAAAGTTATAGATGAAATTTTGAAAGAGGGCAAGTTTAGAAGCAAGTCTCATATTTTAGAGTATAGTTTAAATAACTTTTTGAAGGAGGAATTAAAATGAACAAAGTATACAAGAATTCTACACCCTTGATGGAATTGCACGGAACTTCTATTACACTAAGCGATATGGTAGATGTCTGCTTAAACGGAAGACTTAACTTATTTTTGCAGGGAGATACAGGTACTGGAAAGACACAGCTGGCAAGAGATGCTATGACTTATTTTGGAGATAACAGTTTATTTGTTTTAGGAAGAAACGATATGGATACCAGAGAGCTGTTTCAGCAATTAAATCCTGATTTTTTCAAGGCTTTAAAAGATGGGACATTCTCAAGAGGAACAAATCCAAGAGAAATAACTAGCAATATTGCTACACATTTAATTGTTGTTGATGAACTGCCAAATTGTGTTTCTGCTGTGAGAGCACAGCTGTTTAATTTATTTGACGGGTTTATTGAATTAAACGGGAAGGCTTATCCAATTGGGAATGGATATTCGGTGGGTATTGCTACAGGGAATATCGGACAGAGATTTACAGAATCTTCTAATGATCTGGGAAAAGCTTTGAAAGATAGAATGCATGTTACAATAGATACCGATTATTTTGCTCCTCAGCCATCTGATACTTTAGAAATTTTAGCTGGAAACACAAATCCTAGAGTTGAGTTTAGTACTAGTTCGCAGTCCGAAGCTCAAAAGATTATGAATAGGCATACCAATCTTGTCGCACAGCCAGTTCCTCTTGAAAAGTTGATTGTTGCTAATTATTTATTGCATGGACTTGATTGTTGCATGGTTGGAAATAGTCCGGCGAGCAAGAGAAAGTTAAAAGAGCAGTGGCCTAATGTTGTTGACCCTCATGGGCAGGGAAGCGATGAAGCTCTTGTATTGCCAGTTTCACCAAGAGCTGCAAAATCTATTTTGAGATTGTCTCAAAGTTTTGATTAT
>CAYNKB010000001.1:7909-12040 GCA_964397725.1 Candidatus Woesearchaeota archaeon
GGGTTTTTTGAATCTATGATGCAAGCTTACAAGTTTGTAGGGGCTTATTCGGGTATTTTGAATGATGCTATGGTTGATTCAGATTTATATAAGGGAGATAAATATGCTGCTTTGGATGCAGTTGCTTCTGCAACAAGAGAACAGTTTAATCAGAAGAGAGCTTATATTGCTGCCGCTTTAGCTCTTGCTGGAAAAGGGAAGCTTGATGCAAAAATCGCTGATGAGTTTAATGGAAGATGGGAATTCATGAAAGATACTCTTGGAGGTCTTGTTAAATATGGAAAACAGAATAGTAATCCCTGATAGTTTTATGGGAGTAAATGGAGAAGAAGCTTTAGAGAGAATAGTTAAAGGTAGAGTTGGACCACAGCCTTTGCCAGAAAGCGGGAAAAAATCTGATTTTTTAGGATTGCCTGTTAATCTCAATCGTGCAGACTATATTCAAGTTCCACAGCATAATATTATAATAGCAAAAGCTGAATCTTTGAATGGTTTAGATTTTTATGATACTTTAGAACAGCTTAAGTCTGCAAACTTAAGGGCTCCAAAAATAAATCAATTTGTCCACCATTATATGAATGTCAAAAGAGCTGCTGAGGGGAAAAAGGCATTGATAGATGCTGGAGGAAATGTTTTATCACAAGAAGACGCAGAAGATTTATGGAATTATCTTTCTTCTGGACATAGAGGCGGATGCTGGACTTGGCTTGATGCTTTATTTGAGAAGAATACGGCTTCTGGAGAGTTTTACATGAAAACTGATTTGCGTGTTGTGACAAACGGCAATAATAAAGTTTTACAGGGAAAACCAGAAGAATTGGATAATTATGTTAAGGAAGATTGTTATGTTGGTTTGGAATTTACAAAAGAAGGCTTGCCTATAAATAAATCTCCTATACAAAAGTATGAACAGGTTAGAAATATTAGATTTTATCATCCAAGGGAAGGAGCAGTCGCGAGGTTCGGCGCGGATTCCGATAGGGCTTTCCTGGTTTGCGTTTGGGATCCTTCGTATCGGGATTCGAATCTCGGGGTATTCGCGTGTGCCGAAGGCACCGCGCCAAAAAAATCCAGAGGAAGTAAATGAAAATACAAACATTAAAACAAAAGCTAATTGAGCAGAAGAATAAAATTGGTTTAGTCAGCGGGAGTGTTAATGTTACAGAATATGATGAAGCAGAGCATAATATTGCTGCTTATATAACTCTAAAAGGATGGAATATTAATGTCGCCATTAAAAAAGGATTTGATCCTATTCAGGATAGAAGGCAGAGAGCTTATGCAAGAAAGAAAAATATTGTTGATGGACTTGAAATTTTAGTTTGTCATATGGGGGGTTTGCACGAGCCAGCTCATTGGGAGTTGCCTTTAGGTTCTGGACTTGGATGTCCTTATGATATTTATAATCATGATTTAATTTTAGAAGCTGTAAAGAGAGCCCTGCCGGGAGACAAACAAGGGTTTGCTTCTTATGTTACAAATGCTTTTGAGGATACTGTAATTAATCCAAGATGCAGAGAATTTAATGGAGATTTTTCAGGACAGATTTTATTTTGGGATTGGGAAGGAATAAAATGCCGTGAAAAAACTAACAATGGATTTACTCCTTTTTATGAGGCATTTGTTAAATTAAATATGCATTTGTTCGGGGATAATACGGATAAAGCATTATTGAAAAGGCATTATACTGGAGATAAGAAAGTAGATAAAGCAGTAAAGGCAATTGTTGATGATATTGATTTGCCAGAACAGGTAGAAGATACAAGACAATTATTTGATAAGAACAGATGGGCAGAGATGGCATCGATATTTACAAAGCACATGGCTCCTTTGTTAGATCCAGGGCCAACTGAAAGATTATCTGCTTTTTCTCCGCAAAAAGGCGAGGGCAGAACTTCAGAAGGAGAACAAGAGAGTGCAGGAAATGGTATAGAACAAAAGTTAGGAACAAGAGAAGGAGCTGAAGAAATTGCATTTGGAAGATATTCTTCTGGAAAGCCGTATTCTCCAAATATTGAAAAATTTGATCAGTTAGATTCTTTATATAGAAAGTTAGCACAGCCAATTTCTGTTAAAGTTGAGACTATGACTAAAAAACATGCTACGGAGATAGGGCCCTTAACACACAGACTATATGATCCAGAGAAGGATGATCCTCTAAAAGTCAAGCCGACTAAATTATATGTTAATGAAAATGGAGTTGATGTAGGCTACCAAAGAGATCCATTGGTTGTTAATGCAAGAGCAAAAATGCAAAGAAAAAGTTTTCCCGATTTTAAGATGATAGTTTTAGATAACTCTGGAAGCATGAGAGAAGCCTTAGATGGAAGCTCAAATGTGGGCAACACATCAATGATTCCATGGGGAGATAGGAGCAAGTATCATGGCGCTCTGCTTGGATTATATGGAATTGATAATTTCTTACAACATCAGGGGATTGCACAATATATTCAGCATGGTTTTTCTGTTTTTTCATCCGGAACAAGATATCAAGAGGGAGGATTTGATAAAATTAAAGATATCCGCAAGTTAGTTCTTGCTCCTGAATGGGGAAGCACTACAATTGACGCGCACTCTTTAAGAGAATCATTGCAAGGAAGAGAGAGTTTTGTTCTTTCATTATCTGATGGGGAGATTGGAAATTGGGATTCAGAAAGAGCAGCATTTCAAGAGCTATTGGAAAATCAGCATTATGCTCATATTCAGATTGGCGGAAAGACACAATTTACTGCTGATTTAGAATCGTGGAAAAAGCCGGTATTTTATGTTTCTAAAATAGATGAGCTTGCTCATCTTATGGTTGATGTTACAAAGAATACATACAAGAGGTTTACAAAAACATGAAAATACAAATACCAAATAGTTTTATGGGAGTAAATGGAGAAGAAGCTTTAGAGAGAATTTTAAAGAAGGAGCCTAGAGTGCCACAGCCAACTCCTATAACTGCACCAGCACCATCAAGGGATGTTCCCAATTCTGAAAAATATATTATTCTGGAAGCAAGAACGCATGGAAATTATTCTTATCCAGAGTTACTTGTTAGTATGGAAAGAACTCATCAAAATAATGGCTGGTATGAGACACATGAGATTTTAGCGCAAGAAGGAGCGTTTATGCCAACTATCAGACAATTTGTTGATTTCTTAAATCTTTTAAAATCTGGAAAAGCTTTTGATGGAAGAGGAAAAAGTATTGATAAAAGAAAACTTGATTCTGTTCTTGATGATATTTTGACTGTGCGTGATCCTTGGAGGTCAGAATGGTTAGATGCAGATTTCAAGGTTCTTGATAAAAAACTGAAAGTTTTCGGCGGTAAAGTTGTGATGAATTATGAACATAGAATAGTGAATGGAAATTTAAGCGCTAGTAGAAAGGATGAAGTTATGGAAGGGTATCTTGCACAGGATAAAAAGCCAGGAATTGATGTAAATGATTGGCTTTCCCGCGCTACTTATCAAGGTTTGCCTCCACAAGATGTGGGAGAGGGGAAACTATGGTATTGGCAACCAGGAAAAGATAATAATTCAGTCGCGGGGTTCTACGCGTATTCCGGTAGGGCTGGCCTGTTTTGCTATTGGGATCCTTCGCTTCGGAATTCGAATCTCGGGGTACGTGCCGTTCGCAAAAAAATTTAAGAAATTTTTTTACTGATTAATTATTATAGAGGCAGTCGGAACTCACAAAGTCTACTAATATTGAAGTTTTTTTATTTTGCCTTCTTTTATATTCTTTTCGCTCTCTATAATTTGAGACATCATGTCTGGATTTTGCAATAACTCAATTGTTTCCTTCATACCTTCATATTCCTTTATTGATATTTTTATCATTCCTTCCATAGTTTACATATTAAATGGCAACTATAATTCTTTCGGTTAAGATTATTCCCTCGCTGTTTCAACTATCCTTTCAATTTTTCCTTTGTATCTATATAATTCATTTAATAGCCTGTCAATTACCATTGAATGGGGCTTCTAAATTCTCTACAAGGAAAAGAATGGGCATGATACTCATCGCACGATAATCTGGCACCTTCTTTGTCTAATCCGTATAGAGAGCATATATTAGCTAGATCTTCATCTGTTAAACTAGGTTTATCAAGCCTCTCTCTTAAGTCTTTTAGTTGTTCTGCAG
>CAYNKB010000001.1:12050-33880 GCA_964397725.1 Candidatus Woesearchaeota archaeon
TCTGCAGTTAATACTTCTATTGGTGGTGTGTAGTTATTATCTGTCATATTATTGGAATAGGTTTGGTTGTGCTAATTGTCTTGGTATCGGGTTTATTGCAAGACTTTGAGCTTCCCACAATATTCCTTGGTTTAAAATTTGTATTGGTGAGTGATATCCTTCTCTTCCCGAGTGTGCCGGAAGTTGTATACCTAGAAGGATTTGGTCATTAATAACTCGGAAGTGTTCATCTTCTCTTCCAATATTCCAAAGAACTCTTATAGCACTAACTCTTGGGATTAGATATCCTTTTTTCCAGAGTTCTTCAAAAGGTTCATGACCTTTAAATACTGGATGCATAGAATATTCTCTACTTTTGATATAACTTTCTATTGGACCATCTCTTTCTGGATTGTATCCCGCGTTTGTTCCCCAAATTTCTTGTATTTCCATTTTAACTCTTTCCCTGTCCGGCAAGGACGAAGGAGGCAATAAGAGACTGCAATTGAACAAATTCGTCGGAGCCTTCAGTCATGCGAAATTCAACCTCTCCTGTTTTTTCAGTCAGGCGGACTTTTATCTCCGGCTCTATAGGGAGAGCCCATATTTCTTTCTGGATTGCCTTAATTATATCTGTGCCTGAGACGGACTGCCTGAGCATTATATCAAGGAGTTTGTCTCTTGAATTTACGAAGTCTCCAGCCAAGGCATAATCCAAAACAATTTTTAGATCTGTGGGCTTTGTGGAAGATGATATCATGTTTATCATCTCTGCGTTTATATCTGGGGAGATGGATGCTGTTGCCTGAAGAAGGTTGATGGCTCTTCTGCAGTCTCCTTCTGAGGATTCATAGAGTGTTTCAAATGCACCTTCTGTTAAATTGAGTTTTTCTTTTTCTGCTATCTTTCTTAGCACGGTTGAAATATCCTTTTTCTCAAGAAGTTTGAAACGGAAGATAACACAACGGGATTGTATGGGATCAATGATTCTTGATGAATAATTGCAGGACATTATAAATCTGCAAGTATTGCTGTAATTTTCCATTGTTCTTCTCAAAGCCTGCTGGGCTTCTTTTGTCAGGGCGTCAGCTTCATCCAAGAATATTACTTTAAATGGCACATTTCCAATTGACTTAGTTCTTGCAAAATTCTTAACTTTTTCTCTTACTACATCAATTCCTCTTTCATCTGAAGCGTTTAATTCAAGGTAATTTTCCTTCCATCTGTCTCCAAATAGGGTTTTCACAGTTATTAATGCTAAAGTAGACTTTCCTATTCCTGCAGGTCCCGCAAAGAGAAAGTGGGGAATATTCAATGACTGAACCATTGAACTGACTCTTTTGATTATTTCCTGCTGGCCTACAACCTCTTCAAATTTGGACGGGCGATACTTTTCTGTCCATATATCAACACCACTCATACAGGGTTTTGTATTGAGGTTTTTATAAAGATTGTTGTGCCCAACAATCTTTAATGTTCACTCCAGAAAGAGTTTCACATATCAAAAAGTCCTTGATAAATCTTCGGACTCATCAAGACCTTTAGTGTCTTGAATGCCGTCAAGAGAAGTATTCTCTTGAGGTTTGGATGCAGAAAAATCCTTAGGATTTCTTCTGAACAGAGAATCTGAAAGATTCTCTTGTGCTCAAGGAACAAGGCTGTTTGGTTCCTTGACATAAAGATTTGTATACAAATCTTTAACTATCAGAAGGAGATGGGGCTTCTGTTTTTGGGAAATACCTTGCTATTAAAGACTGAAGTCTTTCTTTATAATAAGAAGAATAAATAATATCTCGCGCAAAATATTTTGTCCTTATATTTTTTCCTTCGTGAAACAGCTCATTAATTATGCTAATAGTTTCTTCCAATTTTCCTCTTCTTTTAGGAGTTCTATGGAGAATATATGCTAGAAGCAACTCGCCATCTTCTATTGCTCTTTGCTGTTTTTTTCTTTTTGGTTCTCCTTTTAAATATCTTTTTATATTATTTAGAGCAAGTTTGTATCCTTCACTTATATTCTCATGAGAACATCTATTTTCTTCTGCTATTTCTGCCTGTGTTTTTCTCTCGTAAAATATTCCTCTTATTATTTCGCGTTGTAATCTTGGAAGGTTATTAATGGCTTTTAATAGTTCTGGATTTTCTTCATAGATTTGAGGAGGTTGAACTTCCTCTCTGTTTAGAATTATTCCTTTCCCTCTTTGCAGAATTATTTCTAATATGCTTGTTGGATGGATAGCTAAATTTCTTTGTCTACTTCTTTGCAGATTTTTCTCTAATCTTCTATATCTTTGGTAATGGTTCCAGTCTTGAAATTCTCTTCTTTTAGAATAGTTTTTATCAAGTTCTGCTATTGTTCCAAGCCCTCTATTGTTTGCGGATATAGCGTGATTTACAATATTTCTACTTGTTCCTAATATTTCAGCTATTTCTTCATATGTGAGCCCTGCCTTGGCTGAAGCTACAACTTTCTGCACGAATTCTCCTGACGTTCTAAGACTAGTCATCAAATTTTAGAATTTTATTCTCTTTTAAAACTATCTATATTCACTTAGAATTACTTGCTTCTGGCTCTATGCAATCTACGCTTTCTCTTTTCCTTCTTAAGGCGTTTTCTCTGCCATTTCCATCGCATCTGCCTTTTCTTTTTCCAACGTCTTGATGAGCGTTTCATAGTTTGATTAGAAAATATGCCTTTAAAAATATTCCTAAGAACATTTTTAGGGGCTTTTTAGCTTTAGAATCCCAGCTTTATCTTTTCAATTTCTTCTTTGAGAAATTCTCCTTTTTCTTTTCCAAGGATAGTTTCGTAAAATTTTGAGTTTGAGTGAATTGCTTTTCCAAGACTGCCGGATTCTTTGACTATTTGGGCTATTTCTGACTCATGCAGGGATGTTTTTGACAGGATGCGCCAGCCTTTTACCTGTGTTGACATCAAAGGGCTTTCGTGGGCGAGTATTCTTTGTATAGTTTCTTTGTCTAATAATTCATCATACGTAAGACTGTCTAATAAAACTCTTGATTTTTTCAAATCTAATTTTGTATAATCTTTTATTACAAGATTCATTTCCTTTTCAACACCTATTGTCAGCTCTCTCAATCTTGTTCTTATCAGAGTTCCTTCTTTGCCTAATTCTACTGCGTATTTTTTCAGTTCTTCCGAAATTTTTTGAATGAATCTTCCTTTTTGAATAACGTTTATAGCCTGCCCTAGGTTAAGATGGTTTCTTATTTCCAGCCTGTCAAGCTCTTTTGCGTGCTGGTCGAATAATTCTCTTTGCTTTTCAAGCATTTGAACATGCTCATTTGCTTTTCTTAATAAATCATCTGTGCCTCTTATAGGATAGCGTATGTTTTTGTAATAAAGAGTGATTTCGTTTTTTCTTTCTGAGATTGCTATAACTAATGAGCCTGTCTGTTTTGCTGTTCTTTCAGCCGCCTTATGCCTTGTTCCTGTCTCTGTTGTTTTGATTTTATTCTCGGGAGTTAAAAGGACGTTGGCATAGTTTATTTTTTTTATGTCTTTTGAAAGGATTATGGCTCCGTCCATTTTTGTCAATTCAATTAATCTTTGGGGCGTGAACCTTGAGTTTATTCTGAATCCTCCGTCAATTAATGGAGGGACTTTTTCATTTTCAACAACTATCAAGGCTCCCTTTCCTGTTCTTTGCGCGCCTTCCAAGGCAGTTCTTAAATTTGTACCTGGAGCTATTTGCTTTAAAACGTTAAAGAATTCCTCTTCTGTTGTTGTTTCCTTGTTTTCCTTCTCTTTTATTATTTTCACCTGCACTTCTTTTCTTTCGTCCATGGATTAAAAAGCTTTTATTTCTTTAAATAGTTATTTGTGCTTTTTTGAGAAGAATGCTCCTACCGGTGCTCGTGGAACAATTTCCACGGCAACTCAAACACTGCGTGTTTAAGTGATTCAAGAATCCCGGTTGTTTAATGCTCCTACCGGGATTCGAACCCGGGTCTCCGCCGTTCTCCATCACCTCTGGGAAGAAAATCCTTTCGGCTTAGATGGAAGCCTGTCCTTTAGAGGACTGAGGTTATTATCTCATCGACATAAACCTCGGCAATTCGAGAGGGCGGTGTCCTTGGCCAACTAGACTATAAGAGCACATAGCTTATTGATGACGGGGGTTTAAAAGTATTTTGATAGCCTCGCCAGCTCTCGCAGAACAAGTTCCGCGGATCCTGAAACTCTTACGAGTTTAAGGGATTCAAACCTTCCAGGTTCGAAATAGCCTCGCCAGGATTTGAACCTGGGTTCCAGCCTCCAGAGGGCTGAGTGCTTGACCAACTACACTACGAGGCTATAAGATAGGGAAAGATTTTAGTCTTTTAAAGCTTCTTATAGTTAGATTTAAATTGTTATTTTTCCTTTTTTAGAGATGTTAAAAAAGACGCATTTGGCAATTGGCTTGGCTGTCGGACTTTATTTTTTGCCTTATGTTAACAGCAAGTTTATTTTTTTGCCTGTTATTATTATTGCGAGTTTGCTTCCTGATATAGATTCTGGGTTTTCAGGCATAGGAAAGAATCCTGTTTTCAAACCAACTCAATGGATGGTGAAACATCGCGGTGTTTTACATAGTTATACAGTTTGCATTTTGATTTCCTTCGTTTTTGCATTTTATATTCCTGTGTTGGCTTTGCCTTTCTTTTTAGGTTATGCCTTTCACTTATTTGCAGACAGCTTTACAGTTAACGGGATAAAGCCCTTCTGGCCCTTAAAGTTTGTTTCCAAGGGAATTGTCAGAACAGGGGGAAAAGTTGAGCAAAGCATTTTAGTAGTAACTTTAATTGTATGTTTCCTTCTGGGAGTCAGGCTTCTGTTTTAGAGGAAGATTTTTATATTTGAATGTTGTGTAATTTTATATAAAGATGGTGGCTACATGGCTAATTATTGGGATTGCGGTATTTTTGCTGATTGTATTTATATATAGATCCCAGAATACTATTTATATGACTACCCTTCTCCAAGGGAAGATATTTTATTTAGTTATTATTCTGATTATTCTTTTTCTTGCTTTTTCCTTAAATCATATATACAAAGCTTATGATCTTGATCTTACTACTCTTAGCGGTGTGGGAAACGCTACAAGGGTTTATTTTGCCTGGCTGAAGAGTTTGTTTTCCAATTTTGGAAAGGTTTCAGGATATGTTGTGCAGCAAGATTGGATTCTGGGGAATGCAACAAAATGAAATTTGCTGTGATAGTTATGAAGTTGCTTGTTGTTTCGGCTTTGTTTTTGGTAAGCAATTATAATCTTCATCTTGCTGACCAGCATGAAAGGCAGATTTTTGTTAATCTTTATTCATCTTGGATGGGCGAGCTATACCAGAATTTAAGGTCTATGACTGGATTTGTTGTTAAATTTGAGTGGCTTCCGAGCAATAATCTTAGCTCCGAGGAAATAGAAAGCTTGCAGGATGTTCATTTTGGCGGAGGATAGTTATCTTTTTATAGCGGGATTTTGTGTAACTTTTTGATTGTGGCGAGTAAATGCCTCTATAGCTCAGTGGTAGAGTACGAGTTTAGTAAACTTGGGGTCCCGGGTTCGAATCCCGGTAGAGGCTTTTGAAATAAGGTTAATTATATAAATGCGTGTTTTTTGTTTGAGTAATGGGCTTTGATTTAGAGGATTTTAAGAATAAATACAAGATTTTGCAAAAGAAGTACAAGCTTCCTGAATTTAAAGTGTTGAATGAAGATTTTGAAATAGAGAAAATAGACAGGGAGTCGGATACTATGTTAAGAGTTGTAAGAAAATTTATTATGGAAAAGATTGTCAATTCAATGTCATTTCTAGAGATGCTCATCAATCCAATGAACACTCATAGGATGTATCTTCCTTATATAAAAACCATGGGCTCTGAAGACAGAAAAAGAATTGATGTAATTTATTCTAAATTGGCAGAGCTAAGCGTTTCTTCTTTGGAATTAGAGATAGATTATGATGAGAAGAAGGAAGCGGATTTGATAGTTATGGTTTTTTCAGAATGGGAAAATCTGAAGGAGCCTTTCAGAAAGATTCTTGGAAATGTGAAGAAGCCCGCTGTGGGTGTGAAGAAGGAAAATAATGGATATTTCGGATAGATTAGTTTGCTAGGATAAACACCCCAGAGATATCTTAAAACATTCAGAGTCCTAATGTTAATAACTTTGTTTTTCTTACTCGGTAAGAGAAAAGCTTAGTTTTTGGTGTTATTTTCTTACTCGGTAAGAAAAGGTTTAAATAGGAGAGGTTACTTCTTACTTGGTATGAATAAAGAAGAAACCTTAATTAAAGCAGGAAAGGAATATTTTTATTCTGGAAATGATGAATTTAATAAAGAAAGATATAACTCTGCTGTTGTTTTATATTTTAAAGCATTAATTAGCTTTAGTGATTTATATGTTTTGCAAAAAACAGGAGATACTCCTTCTTCACATAATGATAGATTCAATATAACTAAAAGGAAATTTCCTGAAGTTTATAATTTGTTAGACAAGGATTTTCCTTTTTATCAGAGTTCTTATGTTCAAATTATGAATAAAGAATTAGCGGAGGTAATTAAAGATGATGCAAAAATTGTGGCTGAAAAAACCAATACTAAACTATAGCAAGGATGTTTTGGATATTGTGCAGTTTGGCTCTTCTGTTGAAGAAGGAAAAACTCCAAATGATTTAGACATCGCAGTAATATTTAATAAAATTCCTTTAAAAGAGCAGTTAAATCAGGCGCAGGAAATTAAAAAACAATTGGAAAAGCTCGTTGAAATTTCAGTTCATATAAATTCTTTTGATTTGTACGGCTTGTTTGACAGCTCTAATTTTGCAAAAGAAAGCATCTTATTTTCTGGAAAGAGCATTATTCATGGAGATGATTTTGCAAAAAGGTTTGGGTTTTCTCCAAAGATACAAATTTATTATTCTCTGGAAAAGCTAAAGAAAAAAGATAAAATAAGATTTAATTATATGCTAAATGGACGAGGCGGGGAATATGGCTTGTTAAGAGGGCATAAAGGAGAGTTGTTAAAGCCCGGATTGATTGAAATAAATCCTCAATCTGAAAGTATTTTTGTTAATTCAATAAAAGGGTATAAGGTAGATTTTAGAGTTAAGAGGGTGCTGATAGGATGAAGGATCCCACGATTACTTAATCCTAAGGATTAACTCTCCGACTTTTTCCTAGAGGATTTAAGAATTAAATAGATTTTATTAATGTCGGAATTTTTGGTTTGTATTTTTTATCAGTGGTTAGTCTTAGAGTGCAATATCCATCATAAATTCTATGAGCAATATATCTCGGACTAACTAAAAAACAGGATGCTAAGAAGCGACTTAAAAATTTTGTCCAATCTTTATTATCTAATAAAAAATTTCCATAGTAATGATAATATCTTCCAGTTTCTAAGAAAAATCCACTTTTGTTATCAGTAATTAATTTAGTTGCTTCTATTATTTCAGGAAGTTTAACTCCTTCCTCTGGATGGAAGTTAATCATGGGCATATGTTTAGTTGAACCATCAAAACACTTAACTTTTGAAGTTATAGACCAAACAACATTTTCTCCTAAATTTTCCAAATCATCTAATTCTAGTTTAAGAAAAGATTCCCGGTTGTATGCTTGTTCCTTTATTGGAGGTTCTGTAATCAGACCATTTAACAAGTTTTTTGCCTGTTTTTCAGGTGTGCTATTTATTTGTCTCCAATTATTGCCTACATGATGTGCAATTAAATACACATTTGATATTTTCTCACAATTTCTTATAATCTCTTTACAAACTTCTAATGAGTTTTGTCCAATCTTTAATACCATTAATTTACAATAAATAAACAATTTTTAATCCTTTGCATATAATCAGTTAGTTTCATTTTCCTAGTTCAACTCTCTTCCGAATCACCTAACCAATTAGTTTAATTTCCAATCAGAGTGTTGTACCTTTTTGTCAGAAGTTATTCGGTTTATGCTGCTAAGTTTAATTTCTTGAATATCTCATCAAGGGAAATTTCCAGAACAGACAAGGGCATCTTTATGCTCCAGGCACGCAGGATTTCCGGATGAATTTCTCCTATAAATCCGCACGATTTATTGTTTATTTTTATCTCGCCTGTTCTTCCCTCTATAAATTCCTTTTTTGAGGATTCCTTTATTTCGTATTTTATTGAAAGCATTTTTGCAAGATAATCAAGAATCTGCTTCATTTCAGTGAAGTTTCCTGGGGAGGAAGCGATAATTAAGTTTTCCGACTCTTTTATTCCTGTTTCCATATTGGAATCTTTTGAGAATACTGTTCCTATTTCAAAGAATTTTTGGGGATACTCGTTGTCCTTGTTTTCGTCCAGTATCCTAAGGCTCGGTATGAGGAGATTCTGGCGCAATAATTTGTAATCTGTTTTTGAGTTTTCAAGCTCTATTGTGTTTTGAAGTCCTAGAAGTTTGGCTTCCTCCAGCTTTATTAAATGATATGAAGATGTTTCAATCAGTCCGAGGCCTGTTAAAATATCTGATATTTTATTTTTTATTTTAGATTCGAAAGATTCTTCTGCTGTGCTTGATATGTTTGGAATTTCAGGAATGAAGTTATTGTAGCCGTAGGCTATTGCTATATCTTCTATTATGTCAACTTCATGAAGGATGTCTGTTCTCCAAGGAGGAACAGATACTGATTTATTTTTGTATTCGTGGCCCATTTTTGCAAGAAGTTTTTCTATCTCAGATTCTTTTAATTTTAATCCTAAAAGGGAATTAACGTTTTCTAGAGAGAGTTTTATTTTTTCGTAAGAAAGATCCGGAGTTATTTCCTTATTTTTTCCGTAATTAAGCTCCATTTGGTAAACCTTTCCTCCTAAATCAGAAAGTGTTGTGACTATAATATTAAGAGTTTTTTTTAAAATACCGAAGTCCGAGCCAGAGCATTCCACGAATACTTCTTTAGTTTCTAAGGACACTTTTCCTGTTTCATGGCTGTTTATTATTGGAGGCATGGAAAGAATTTTTGAGTCTGCATCCATAAAGACTGGGAATTCTTTATAGTCTTGAAGGAGATGGGCATATTCTTTTCCCGCTGGATGCTTTTGCAGGATTTGGAGGCCTGTTAATTCCTTGTCAAATTCCAAAGGCATGAATTTTATCTTTTCAGGAGGCAAGGCTTCATATTTAATTGGAAGTTTTATTTTCTCAAGGGGATAGATTCCTATGGCTACTTTCTTTCTATTTCTTCCTATAGTATTGTGCAGTTTTTCCTGAAGGTCTATTATTTCTTTTATTTTTTCATCTGAAAAGGACAGGTTTTTTATTATCGCACAGGCTGTAAACGGCCTTATTTCCTTTACGGAGGGCGATATGATAACTTTGTAGTCTTTTTCCGGCTTGTTTATTTTGTATTTTCTTGGCTTTTCTTTTCCCAAGAAGTTTTTGAATCCTCTAAGATATCCTTGGAGGGATATTAAGTCAGGACGGTTTGGAAATATTTCTATTTCTATTTCCTGCTCGCTTAGTGATTCAAGCGGGGTTCCAAATAAGCTTATTTTTTCTTCTATTTCTTTTGTTATTTTTATCTCTTTTTCAAATTCCTTTCTTGAGAATCTTACGTTTGTCATTTATTTTTCCTTATTAGATTTTCTATATTATCTAATCTTTGATTTGTATTATTTAAATAATGCTTTAGATCATTTCTTAGTAAATTAATATTTTCTTTTACTTTCATGAATCCGACTTCTGTTTTCTTTTCCATAAGGAACATTTTTTTCCATAGTGATAGTTCGGATACAGCTATAAATAGTGTTATAGATATTAATGCTGCTGTGTCTGTTGGAGAGCCTACTAATTTCCAAATAGCTATGGCTATGATAATTATGATGGCTGTCCAGATTATAATATCTTCAGTTTTTATTTTCATTTTATGCAGGCCGGAACAATGCATATATTCCTAATATGAACAATATTATGATGATTGCCCAGAATATAATATCAGATATTTTCATTTGATTATTTAGTATAACTCCTTTGTTTTAATTTGTCCATCTTGTTTTTTAATGCTGTTTCTATATCTATATTAAACCTATTTCCAATAATGAATAGAGTTATTAAAGAGTCAGCTAATTCTGTTTCTAGGTTTTTTTCATCTAATTTATCAAGCTTAGTTTTTCTTTGAAATCCTTTATGGGCAAGAATTTCATTGAATAATTCTCCAATTTCCTCGATAGTTTTTACTATCATGGCAAGAATCAATTCTTCGTCACTTTTGTTGCTATAATATTCTTTAATTCTTTTGACTTCTTCTTCAACAAATTCGTTTATTTCTTTTATTTCCATTTTATTTCAGCCAGAACTCCTTGTTTCTAAGCTCTTTCAGGTCGTTTTTGTATAATTCACGGAGGTCTTTTATTTTATAGTAGTCCATTAATGTGCGGTCAAATCCAGGGCCCCAGGCGAGTATCGGGATATATTCTCCAAGGAGGGATATTGAAACTTCCGGACGAAAAATTCCTGCTCCTCCAAGTTCAAGCCAGACTTTCTTTTCAGGGTGGAATGCGAGAATTTCCACGCTTGGTTCGGTGTATGGGAAGTAAGCGGGCACAAATTTTATTTCTTTGAATCCCATTTTTCCAAAAAATTCTTTTAAGTATCCGAGAAGATGCCTGAAATTTGAACCGCGGCTTACTACTATTCCTTCTGATTGGTTGAATTCAAAGCCATGGGACCAATCTACGGTTTCGTTTCTGAATGCTTTTCCAATTGCGAATAGCTTTTGCGGGAGGTTTTTCAAGTCTAATTTTGAAAGTGATTGTGCAGAGAGTGGTGTTGTATGGGTTCTTAGAACTGTGCGCTTTGCTTCTTCTTCAGACCATACGTATTGCCAGCCTTTGCTCCCGCCGAGGCCAGTTTCGTGGGCTTGCTTTACTTTCGATACAAGTGACTTTTGAGGAAGAACTCCTTCTAAATCTTTTATGTAAAATGTGTCCTGCAGTTCTCTTATCGGATGATCCTGTGCAGTAAAAAGCGCGTCAAAGTTCCAAAAGGAAACTTGGGTTTTTGAACCTTGCATTTCTTTAAACCCTAGGTCAAGCCAGATTCTTTTTCCATAGTTTATGGCTTGGTTTACAAAATGCCTTTTGCCTCCATATATTTGAGGAACCTGAGAAGTTATGTCGTAGTGCCTGAATTTTTTATTTTTTGTCCAGGTTTTTATTACTTCTGGAGTGAGGGTTTCTATCAAATCAGATTTTATTTCTGTGCCTGCTATCTTCTTTCCCTTTTCTGTGAGAGCAAAACTGATTATGCTTTTTTCCTTTATTTCTATTATATCTTTTCTTTTCTTTAAATTATTAAGGGCATGAAGCTGTTCGGGAGCCAAAGAAGAAAGTTCGATGGGAAGAGATTCTAAAAGCTGTTCTTCCAATGATTTTTTTGTTAATTCTTCTTTTGTTGCGTTGAGAGCCAGTTTTCCATTATTTAAAGAGATAAGAGCTTTAGACTTTAATACGCCGAGGGAAACTTTGAATTCATTATCTGAAAGTTTTGAGAGCTTTTTTGCCTCTTCCAAAGGCAGATGATTGCGCGTTTCAAGGAGCAAGAGGAGTTTCCTCTCAGGAAAGTGGTTTTTTTTGTAATAAATCCCATTTATTCCTATATCTAAGATTGTTTTTGAGGAGGTGCTGATTTTTACGAGCTCTTTATTCTCAAGAAATTTTAGGGCTCGGAGGACTGTTGTCAAGTCAAGGCCTGATTTTTCAACTATTTTTTCTATCGGCTCTTTGAGGTAAGGTATTATTTTTCTTTCTATTGGGGACAGCTTGTCTGCGATATTTGAGTTGGAATCTTCCATGTTAATTTATATTTTTGCAGGGTTAAAAAGATTTGCTATGATGTCAAGGAACTTGATGTTGTTCCTTGAGCATCCAAAAGTCCGAAGATTTATCAAGGACTTTTTGAGACGGCCTCTTTGGCTTGAGAGGTTGAGGCTCCGAGGGAGAGAAGAAGGCTTTGCGTGTCCTTTATATCCTTAAAATTGAGGGCCTTTATTTTTGTCTTGGCTTTTCTTGCTATTTTTATATTTTGGATTATTCTTGAAAGAGATATGGCTTTTTTCTTTTTTTCAAGGTTTCTTAGGGAATTGAGGTCTATTCCGATTGATATTCTGTTTTTTGAGGCTATTTTTGCGGTAACATGATTAAAGCCGGAGTGAATGTTCTTTATTGTGTCCTTGGAATTTTCGGACAGCTCTGGGGAGAGAAGGATGTCAAATTTTCCATATTCAAGGATTTTTCTGCTGAATTCAGGGTTTTGAGCTTTGATTATGATTGGATGCTTGGACTTTTTTATCAGTTTTTTTGCTTCTTCTATGTTTTTCGTGTCTATCATTTAGTTATTATATCATCATCATATATTTAAATATGGTTTTTTTAGAAAAGAGATGTCAAGTCTTGCAGTTGATAGGGATTTTGCTTTGGATGATAGTTGGTTGGAGAAATTGGATAGGTTTCCCAAACATCTTTGTTATGATTTGGCTCAGAGTTGGATGGCTCTTGTGGGTTCTTATTTAAATCCTTCTGAGAACTTTAATGAAGACACAAGAATCAGCGAATCTGTAAGACTTTTGTCAGTGGCAAGGACGCATTTTGATAATGTTGATTCAATTTATCAATATAATTTTAATGAACATAGGGTAGAAACAGCTCAAATGTACAATACTCTTGCTGTCAGATTAAATAAGAGGGCTGGAAGAAAATTGGTTGATTACATTGTTGAGCCTGAAAGAGATGCAACTCCTTTAAGTTTCATCCTTCTATCAGAGTTCCTGTGAAACTTTGCTTTTTAAGAATATTTCTTAAGTTTGATAGATTTGAGCCTATTATGTATGTTTTTATTTTGTGCTTTTTGATTATTGTTGAGGCGCTTTGATCAAGAACAAAGTGCTGTCCTGATTTGTACTTTATTTTTAGAGCCATAGATTCAAAGGATTTCCAGGATATGGATGGAATGAACTTTGCGTTTTTGTTTGTCTTTGGATTTGCTGAAAACAAGCCCTGAACATTTGTTAAATTTACGAAATCTGTTTTTAGGTAATTTGCTAATTTGGCAGCAGTTCCGTCTGAAGTTTCTTTATCTGCATAGCGGAGGGCTCCGCAAAATACGACTGGATTTTTTGAGAGATGGTCTTTTACGTCTTTCATATCCTTTGGGAGTTTGTCATTTGCTTCTTTGCCGAAGAATTGCATTAAAAGCTGAGCATTGTCTCTTGTTGCTCTTATGCCTGCCAGAGAAAGTTCTTTTGTTGATTTATTTTGGGATTTTAATACAGAGATGTATTTTCTTGCTATTGAGCCTCCGCCGCAAACAACTGCAAATTTATGAGTTTTATAGAGCGAGCGAAGAGTCTTTTTGAATTTTATAAGGAAGTTTGTGTTTACTTTGTCAGGAATTATCAGCGAGCCTCCGAGGCTTAGGACAATTGTCTTTTTCATTAATATGTTTGGGATGATTTTTATTTAAATCTTCTTGGTGTCAATAAGAGTAGTGATATTAAGTGTATTGTGCAGTATATAAATTGTTTTTAAGTAAATATAGAAGATTATAAGATGGATCAGGATCTGACTCACTATATTGCTCAAAGGCTTTCTGAGGATTGTCTTAAAGATGTTGGAGGGAATGTCCAATATGATTCTAGTTCTCCTAATCAAGTAGTTATTAGAGGATATACTTTTAGTTTTTTAAATGATAGGGGCGTTATGAAAATTGTTTTGGATGGCAATGAGGGTGGGCTGAGAACTATCTTTTCGGATATTTCAGGAAGGTCTGGCCCCGTTTCTGATCCGATTATTTCAACTATAAACGTGAGCAAAAAAAGACATGAGGGAGATTATTCTGTTAGAGTTCAGCTTACAAAACAAGCTTTTTCAAGAAGTGCTCCCGGAGGCTTAGAATCTCTTCAATCAAGAATATATCTTGCTGTTAGAGAGAAAGTAATTAATCCAATATTAAATTCTGTTTTAGGTAAGGGGTTGGACAGGTAGTTACTTAAAAATCTCGCCGTTTTCCCGGCTCCACCACAGCAAATCAAGCTCATCTGCGGGGATTTTTAGGGATTTTGCAAATTTTAAGAAAAGGGATTCAATTTCAAGATAGTGCTTTTTGCTTTTTATTTTAGTGTCTGTGATTATATTATTTGATTGGAGGTTTCTTAGGATGTGGCGGTCAAGAATTGCAATTTGGTTATTTGATTTGCCTATGTTTCTTAGGAAATGGGAAGATTCCTTTAAGCCGTAGCCGTTTACATTTTCTGATATTTGATTTCTGAGAAGGAGGATATTTTCATTATGCAGAAGAGGAGTTATTTTGTTCCAGGATTCTTTTGCTTTAAATATGCGGAGGGCTTTTGTGTTGTGGAAGCGGGTTTTTGAGCTTAATATTTCCTTTAAAGTTTCTAGAGAAGGACTTGATTGTTTAGATATTTCTTCTACCGCTTGCCAGCACCTTTGGGCGTTGCTTTGAGGGGTTAGAAGGCAAAAGAGGAATTCTTTATACTTTTCTTTTTCTGAGAGCTCTTTAAATTCTAATAATTTGGATTTTATGTTCTGCTTTTTTTCTAGGTATTCTTTTGGGGGGTTTTCCATTATTTTCCAAGTAAAACAACATTTAAATATTCCTTGTTTATAGAATGTTTATAAGAGGATATAGATGGATTTTAATAAAGGAAGAGGATTGAAGCTGAGGGTTGGGGCTATTTTTGTTTATGTCTGCTTACTTGCTGTTGTTTTATTTTTGTTTTTCAGCATTTTTGGAAATCAGATTACTGGGAGGCTTTCTTTGGATACAAATTTAAAATATCAAAAAGGAGAGCCGTTGAACGGAGCTTTGAGTTTAATTTTAGATGCTGGGGAGCTTCTTCCAAAATCTTCCAAATTGCTGGTTTCTCTCGGGAATGAGACGAGGGAATTTTTTATTGATGAACTGATTAATGAAAGAAGCGTTGAAGGGGAATTTTATGTCAAGGAAGTTGGGGTTTTGGGAAAGGGGGAAGGTTATGGCCTTGAGGGCTTTAAGGAAGTTTATCCGGATGTTGATTTTCAATTGCTTATTTCTGACTTTAACCTAGAGGGGGCTTTAAAACCTGAGCCTGAAAAAAATACAGAGGAGACGATAACTATTAATGAAACTGCCGTTAATGTTACAGAATCTAATTTTACTTCAAACTTGACAATTGGAAACAACACTGATTTTAATATTACAGATATTAAGGAGAAAATAGAGGAAGCGAAAAAGCTTATTGTTGAAAAAGTGCAGGAGGAAGCTAAAAAGGCTGCTGAGACTGCTGAATTAGAGACAGAGGTTGTTGAGGGGGAGAAGTTAAATGAAACTAATGAGACTTTAGTCAGTACGGATCTTCTTCCTAAAGTTACTACGGCAGATAAAAAGAAGCTTGCGCAGGAAAGGAATGTGTATGTTCGGAAGGCAGTTATAGAGGCGAGCGGTGTTGCGAGAAGAGAGGCGAGAAAGAGCGTTCTTGCAGAGAATAATGATAAAATAAAGGAAGCTGGATTGGCTGCGAGGAAGGAGATAGTGGATAAACTTAGAGAGGAATACAAAGATAGGATTAACAGCGCGATTAGAGAAGTTAATGCTAAGGCAAAAGCAGAGGGAAGAGTTGCAACTCCTGAAGAAAGGAAAGCTTCCTGGTTCCCGATTTGGGAAGAAGCTCTTGCTGCAAAGCAACCTGAAATACAAGAGGCTGTTAAGAAGGCAAGAACGGAAGCAACACAAAAGGCTTTTGAGGAAAATCAGGCTTTAATAGATGTTGCAGTAAGCAAGGCAGCAGATGAGGCGAGGGAAAAAGCCAGGGCGGAATTTGACAGAAGCGTTTTAACAGGGAATGCTATTGTGGAGGATGTTAAGAGTTTTGGAGGAGACTATATAATTTCAGGAAAAGTTACAAAGGATTCTGCGTTTATTTTTGCTTTGGAAGAAAATCAGAAGGCTTATTTAATTCCAGGAAGTGCCAAGGCTAACGGGCAGGCAATAAGCGACAGCAGTGTTTTATTGGAGAGCTCTGGAAATTACAGCATAATTTCCACGGAATATTTCTTTTTAGATAAGGGATTTGGAGAGGGATATATAGATTCAAATCCTTTGGTTTTAAACGTTGATTTTTCGAAGATTGACATGACTGCTGAAGAGGGAGATTTAAGAATCGTTCTTTATTATGATTCCAAAGTCATATCAAGCTTAACTAAAAACTTTACAGATTTAGTAAGCGGAAGAAATGCCAGCATCGCGAGAGTAGAAGTTAAGAACTTTTCCAAAATTTCAGATATACCTGATATAAGAATTCCTTTAAACAGCAATTATACAATTAATTTATCCGATTATTTCTCCGGAGCGGAAAGCTATTCATTCAATGCGAGAAATATTTCTTATTTTGTAAATGGAGAGCTGATGACTTTTGTGCCCGATGAAGGGTTTAGAGGAATAAGAAGGAAAGTTATATCTGCTAAAAATAACGGCGAGGTTATAAAAAGCAACAGGTTTAGAATTGGAGTTTCTTCCGGCAATGTTGAAACTTCTATAGCAAGGTCAGAGATAAGGATAGGGGAGAGGGTTAAGTGGATAGAAAATGTTTCAAGCGAGGATTCAGAAGGAGCTGTTTTGGAAATACCTTCGGGAGCGCGGGATGTTAAAATAGTTGGGGGGGCAGAGCCGAGCTTGGAGAGTGGGGAGGATTCTTTGGAGCTTGTTTTGGAGACAGGGGAGCAGGCAGTTGAATATTACACCGATGCGCCGGAAGCCAGCGAGAAAGAAACTGAGAGAGGAAAAGAAGTTTCTATTTCCGGACCGGATGATTTGGAATATACTGATATTGTATCTTTTACGACAATTCCGGAGATATTGAATGTCGGGCAGGAGAAAGAAATACAGATACTTTGGAAAGAGGATAATTCCAAAGTTAACTTTACAGCAAAGGATATTGATGGAAACGGGAAATTGGATTATATAGAATGGATAACTCCCCACTTAAGCACGCAGACTTTTGAAATAGACTTGATTGGAAAGATTCTGCATTTGGATTCCAATAGAAATTTTGTCGAAAGTTTCAGTTATGAATTATCAAGCAGGGATGAAATTTGGAAAGAAATACCTTCTGGGGATTACATAAGAGTCAGCTTTGATGAAGAATTGAATTCAAACAGCACGATTCCTATTTATGCTAGAAGCGAGGGTTCTTCTGTTGAAGTTTATGAAAAGGGAGGCTCTAATTTGCTTGGCAGTTCTGTAATTAATGAAAATAGAAAATATGATATTTCTTTGAATAGCCTTAGCGGAGTTCAGGATACTTTTGACTTGAAAGTTGTTGGAGATACAGAATTTGATTATATTCTTTCAGGGAGGGCAGACAGCATTGGAGTCTGCAATCCTTATTTTTCCTGCGGAGATTGGGGGCTATGCTTTAATTCAGAGCAACAGAGGGTTTGTGCGGATGTTCTTTGTTCTGCTCCGAGCAGAATAGAATTCCAGAGCTGTGTGGTTCAATGCCAGAGCTCCTGGCAGTGCGGAGAATGGAGCAGTTGCGGTTTTTACGGAACAACTGAGGGAATTATATCTGATGAGCTGAATGTTACTCAGGGAAGCAGGACGAGAACGTGCCTGGATTCTTCCGGCTGTGCAGAACAAAAGACTGAAACGGAATCCTGCCAGGAGTCTGCAGATTTGGATATAGAAGTTGTAACTTCCGGCGGGAAAAAGACTTTGGTTGGGACAAGCAGAGACAGCGGAAAGCCAGTTCTTAATATAGATGTGCAGTCGGTTAAGGAAGGAAAATTGGGGATTGTTTTTGTTCAGGAAAAGCCGGTTTATGACATACAATGCTATAATGGATTTTTGGATGATGAGGAGGATAGGATTGACTGCGGGGGAGCATGCAAGAGGTGCTCTTTGGGAAGGGATATAATAATTTCAGATGATGTGGAGAAGTTCAAGATTAACTCTAATGTCATAGAAATTCCACGCTCTTTTGTAAGGTATTCTTTGATTGTTCTTATCTCTTTGTTGTTTATTCTTCTTTATCAGTTGGATAAATTGAGAAAGAGATAGTTGTGCAGAGGTTGTAGGTGATCAACAAATGTTATTGTATGTTTTAAATAATTATTTTCTTTATATTGACAGCTTTCTATTTTATTTTGAATAGATTTAATAATACTTTATATATGATTTTTATATGGGAAAGATAATTATTGCTCATAGACGTGAAGGTGAAAATTATGGAGCTAATATGTCTGAAGCATTTAGAGATTCCGTAGATAGCGGAGCTGATTATATTGAATTTGATGTAAGAAGGACAGGAGATGGAGAGCTTGTTGATTGTCATATGCCTTGGATAGGCTTCAGAATGATAAACAGAATTGGGTATTTGCCCTTACAGGAAGCGGCTAATAGAAAAGGATTTTCTGTTCAGAAGATTAGTGAAATTTTACGAGTTTTAGATGGTAGGAAAAGAGTTGTTGTTGATTTAAAGGAAAAAGGTTATGAAAAGGATGTGATGGACATGGTGTTTGGTTATTATAAGGGCAAAGATATAATGGTTACTTCTGGGAATGCTGATTCTTTAGCTTTAATTGCTGAAAATTATAAAGTATTGAAAGGGCTTATTTTATTCAAGAGGTCTCCTTTAAATTTAGCAAGATTAGCTTTTGGGTTTTTTCCCGATAGATTGTATAAGAGAGCAAGAGCTGACTTTATTTTTGTTCCTTATAGACAGGCAAGTGAGAGATTTTTAGATGAATGCTTTAATAGAAAAGTGCCTGTATATGTTTGGACCGTCAATGAAAGAGATAAATTAGAAAAAATTATGAAAGATTATAGAATTTCTGGAGTTTCTACTGATAGACCGAGATTGGCTGTTAATATAAGATAATTATGGTTATTTTTCTTTAGATGCATTATAACTTGATATGGGTAGTTCACATTAATCATAATCCGACTTTGATAATAATTTCTTTTATTTTAGCACACATTTTTTAATTATTTTTGTTTACCTATAATAATTAGGCATTCTCTTTTGGATTACAAATCTCGTTCCAACATATTCTGAGATTACTGCTGTTATTATGAATCCGCCTATTGCTGCCTTAAAAACTCCTGTTGTTACAGGTATTCTTGTTTTTTCTGATATTTCATCAATTGTTGCTTTTATTTCCTCTTTTGTTAATACAATCTGGGTTGCTTGTATTATGCCTGAGCGGTTTACTAAAATTGGTTTCCCCTGACCTTGGCATTCTATAGATATTACTGAAGGATCTCTAACTATGTTTCCAAGCTTTCCAAATGCCAAATTTGGAATTTCTTTTGCCTGCTGTGGAGGCGGAGGCAGTTGCGGAGGCCTTTGTGAAGGTGTCTGAAAGAATGTGTTCGTTGGAGTTATTTGCTGTGATCTGAACATCTGATTTGAAATAGGCATTTGGGGGCGAGGGACGAACCTTTGATTTGAAGGATGTGGAAAGAACCTTTGTGGTTGAGGGACTTGAGGCATCTGCTGAATTGGAATAGTCTGCATATATTTGTTAGGAGTATTTTGAATTGGAGCATTTTGAAGAGGAATCTGCTGAACAAGTCTATTTGGAATTTCCTGAGCGGGCTCCTTAAGAGGAGAAGGTGTTATATTTTTAACTATTCTTAGAATAAATTCTTTGAGTAATAATTCTCTAAATTCCGGAGCTTTTTTTTCCATATTAAAATCTGGGCAATGGCTTTCCTGAAGGAGAGGGATAATATTTATCTTCTGCAGTTTCCTCTTTTTGCGGAGCACTTGGGTAAATTCTTTCTCTCACTCTCTCTTCCATAATTGTCAGCCCTTTGGCAATTGTCTTGTTTTGGTCGAGAAGCTTGTCAATTTTATCTAGGAATTCTTTGTCTTTTGTCGCTGATTCTATTGATGGATTTTTTGAGAAACTTCTTGCAGCCATCTCGAATAAAGCAAGAAGACTTGAAATTTCTTTTGTTAATTTATCAAACTTTTCCGCCAAATCTGCGTGCACTTTCTGCAGTTCTACAAGGTTCTCTATTAACGTTTTTTCTATTTTGTTTCCTGCTGGAACGCTTTTGCTAGAACTGGCTCTTTTCTTCCTCTTTTTTGGCATGTTTAAAGGACGAGATATTTCTTTATAAATGTTTTCAGATTAAAAATTATGTCAAAGTTGCTGATGCAGAAATGCAACTTTGAGCATCCAAAAGTTTCAAATAAACACAAAAAACTTTTTGATTTTATTTTTGATGCATAATTTCGAATAAAATTGACTAAGGGAAGCAGAGTTTAATAGTAAAATATAAATACTACCGTGTCTATTTTTTGTATGGTTTTTTATAAAGATTTGGAAAAAAGAAAGGAAATTGTTATAGAATATATAAAAAATAATCCTACTGCAACATTTAGAGAGATAAAAGAAAAACTCCACATAAAAATAAACAAAGTATATGCTGGAGGAATGGATGAAGCATACGAAGATGCTGGAGTTATTAAGCCAAGAACCTTAAAGTTTAAAACAAAAGAGGAGAAAAGAAATATTTTAATTGATTATATAAGAAAAAATCCTAAAGTCGGAGGGCAGACAATTATAAAGGATACTAAAATAAACATTTTTTCAGTTTTTAATAATACTAGAGAAATGTTTAAAGCGGCAAGCATACCCTACCATAGAGAAGAACTTAGATTATTAATGTTAAGAGAGAGGGAGCAAAGGAAGAAAGAAATGATTAATGTAATAAAGAATAATCCATATATGGGCATTGAAGAAGTAGGGAGAATAGTGAAGACTCATCCTTATGCTATATTTAAGGATGTTAAAGAGATGTATCGGCTCGCAGGTATAAATTATTTAGGCAAGAGTATTAAAATAAAAATTAAGAAGCAAAAGGATGTAATAGATTATATAAAGAAAAACCCTTTTGCAACACAAAGAGAAATAAATAATGCTTGCAAAACACATGTTCAATTAACTTTTGATAAAGGTATTTTTGAAGCTTATGAGAAAGCTGAAGTACTTTTTCCCTTTGAAAGATTAAAACTACATGGAACGACAATTAAAAAAATCAAAGATGAAGCAAAATTATTTGAAGAAGAAATTGCAAAAAAATTATCTGGATACGGGACAGTTAATCGGCTGGTAAGAACGAAAAGAGGGTTTGCAGATATAATATTAGAAAGAAAAGGAAAAAAGGTTGCTATTGAATTAAAGAATTATAAAATTCATGAGATTTCTATATCTCAAATAAAACAATTAAACAAATATCTAGAGGATATAAATATAAATCTTGGCTTTTTAGTTTGCCTTAAAAAACCAAAAAGAGATATGTTTTTAATGGGAGAAAATAAGATATTTGTATTGTTAGATTCGGAATTGAGCAAGATTCCAACAATTATGGATCTGTAGTTTCAATGGTAAAACATTCGGCTCCAGAAATTTTAGAGTAACCGAAAGACGGGGGTTCGATTCCCTCCAGGTCCATTCATGGAATTCAAATCAATTCCATATCTCAATACCTTGTTTAATATTGCTATTTGATAATAATTTAAATTTGGTTATCGATGATATAATATTGCAAAATATTGTTGATTTCAGTTATTATCTTTAAAATATGCTAAGTTTTATCTGACTTAGTAATAAAGCAAGGTTTTTAAACAGAGGTTTTCTACTTTCGTTTCATGAAACAAATTTTACAAGAGCAGGAAGAATTGTATTTTATAGAGGATTCTAAGGTTCATGGAATGGGGATTTTTGCCAAAAAAGACATAAAGAAAGGCGCAAAAATTATTGAATATGTTGGGGATAAGATAAGCAAAGAAGAAGCGGAGAAACGGGCAGAAAGGC
>CAYNKB010000002.1:0-25407 GCA_964397725.1 Candidatus Woesearchaeota archaeon
TGATTCCAAACATACTTGCTTTTGATATAGTATTTAGAGACGTGGCTATATTGTTTATGGCTATTGCTTCTAGTGTCTTATCTAAAAAGAAATGAGAGTTGAATTTATTACTACGCTGATTGTTTTGAGTCTTCTTGGATTGATTGATTCAGGATATCTTGCATTGAACAGAAGAAAAAAAGAGAAGCTTGCCTGCCCAATTGGACACGAATGCAATGAAGTTTTAGAAAGCAAATGGGGAGAGATTTTTTATGTGAGAAACGAAAAGCTCGGAATAATTTACTATTTGGCTGTTTTGGCTTTTGGAGTTTACCTTATTTTTAATGGGAAAACAAATGCAATAAATATTCTGTTTTACATTAGTTTAATAGGCATCTTATTTTCAGCTTTCTTAGTTTTTGTTCAGGCTAAGATAATCAGGAATTACTGCTTTTACTGCCTTATTTCTGCGATAATAAGCCTCCTTATTTTTGTGAATGTTTTGCTTCTAAGGACATCATAATGTTTATAAGTTTGTTTTGATAGGTATAAGCATAAAAGAGATGAAAGTTGCAATTAACGGATTTGGAAGGATAGGAAGGACTGCTTTTAAGATAGCTTTGGAAAAAGGTATTCAGGTTGTTGCTGTAAATGATGTTCATGGTGTTAAGGATGCGGAGTATTTATTGAAATACGATTCAGTTTATGGAAGATACAAGAGATGTTAAAATATCTGGAAAGGATTTGGTTGTTAACGGAAAGAGGATAAAGATTTTACAGGAGCGTGATCCTTTGAAGCTGCCTTGGAAGAAACTAGGAGTTGATATTGTTATTGAAAGCACAGGGGCTTTTAGGGATAAGAAGGATGCGAGCAAGCATGTTAAGGCCGGAGCAAAATATGTCCTTATAAGCGCTCCGAGTGATAATTGCGACATTACTGTTATTCCTGGAGTTAATGATAAAATGCTGAAAAAAGATGATAGGGTAATTTCGGTTGCATCCTGCACGACTAATTCTATTGCACCTATGATGAAAGTCTTAAATGATAATTTTGAAATTCAAAGGGCTTTTTTTACAACTGTCCACGGATACACTTCCTCGCAAAATTTAGTTGACGGAAGCCATGACAAGCCGAGAAGAGGAAGAGCAGCTGCAATAAATCTTGTTCCAACGACAACAGGAGCTTCCGATGCTGTTGTAAGAGCTTTGCCTATTCTAAAAGGAAAAATAAAGGGCATGGCAATAAGAGCGCCGGTTCCAGCTGGCTCTATAAGTGATATTGTTGCGGAAGTCAAGAAACCTGTTAATATTGAAAAGGTAAATTCTGCTTTTAAGAAGGCAGCAAGCGGAGCGATGAAAGGAATACTGGAATACAGCGAAGACGAACTTGTCTCCACGGACATCATAGGAAACTCGCACTCTACAGTATTTGACTCCAGACTTACTGATATAAATGGAAATCTTGTGAAAGTTTTTGGATGGTATGACAACGAATATGGGTATAGCGGAAGACTGATTGATGTTATAAAAATTCTTAAGAAGTGGGTGTGAATGAAGACTTTGGATGATTTCAATTTTAAAGGGAAAAGAGTTTTGCTAAGAAGCGACTTAAATTCCGAGGTTAACAAAGGAAAAGTTATCCTCGGAGAGAGGATTATTGAAAGTGCAAAGACAATTTCAGAGTTGAAAAGAAAAGGAGCTAAAGTCGTTGTGATAGCTCATCAGGGAAGGCAGGGAAAAAAGGATTTTACTTCATTAGAACAGCACGCAAAACTTCTGAGCAGATTTACCAAGGTTAAATTTGTAAAAGGAATTTTAGGTGGCAGGGCAATTAATGAAATTAGAAGCCTGAAAACTGGAGAGGCAATATTGCTTGATAACATAAGAAAGCTGAAAGAGGAGTTTAAGCCTGGAAGAGACAATTTAATTGTTAAAATTTTAGGAAAAGAGTTTGATTATTATGTTAATGATGCTTTTTCTGTAAGCCACAGAGCCCAGACTAGCGTTGTTGGATTTCCAAAAGTTTTAAAGAGTTGCATGGGAAGGGTAATGCAAAAGGAAATTGAAAGCCTGAACAAAATAAAAATGAAAAGAGGGCTGTTTGTTCTTGGCGGGAACAAGCCGGAAGATAATATTCTCCTGATGAAGAAAAGAGTTCTTACTTGCGGTTTATTTGGAGAGTTATGCTTAAGAGCTAAAGGGTATAAATTAGGAGCTAAAGACGAAACACTTGACAAATATTCTGAGATTATTAGAAAGCTTAAGAAAAGTGTTTTAGGTGTGAGGACTCCTATTGATTTAGCGGTAAGCGTTAAAGGAAAAAGAAAAGAGATTAGTTTGAATGAATTACCTTCAAAGTATGTGAGCTATGATATAGGAAGCAAGACAATAAAACTTTATTCGCAATTGATAAAAGATGCTGATGCAATATTTATGAAAGGACCTGCTGGAGTGTATGAATCTCGTGAATTTGGAAAAGGAACAAAAGAAATTTTGGAGGCAATTTCAAAAGCAAAAGGATTTTCTGTTTTGGGAGGAGGGAACTTAAATTCTGCCTTAAGGAAATTCAGAATAAATAAAAAGAGGTTTGGATATATCAGCTTGAGCGGGGGAGCTACCGCACATTATCTTGCTGGGATGAAACTTCCCGGCTTGGAGGCCCTAAAAGAGAGATGAAATACGACATAATCACATTCGGAAGCGCGGTAATTGATACATTTATAGATACGAATCCGAAGGAGAGAAAGGGAAATATGCTATATCCTGTTGGAGCGAAGATTCTTATCAAAGAAATGAGGCTTGCAACAGGAGGAGGAGGGACAAACACGGCAGTAGGATTTTCGAGGCTTGGATTAAAAACAGGATGCATTTGCAAGGTTGGAAAGGATTGTGACGCTGGATTGATTTTGGAAGAATTGAAAAAAGAGAAGGTTGACTTTTTAGGCAAAGTCGGGAGTGAAATTACAGGACGCTCTGTTATACTTGACAGCAAAGAGCATGACAGAACAGTATTAACATACAAAGGCGGAAATGACAAAGTTGAATTCGGAGATATAAGAAGTTTAAACACAAATTGGATTCACTTTTCGGCTACAATGGAAAGGAGCTTTGAAACACAGGAAAGAATTGTAGGATATTGCAAGAAAAATGGAATTATGGTTTCTTTAAATCCAAGTTTGTATCAAATAAAAGATTTAAAGGGAAGGATAAAGAAATTGCTTAAGAATGTTGATATTTTAATACTAAACAAAGAGGAAGCGGAAGCTTTAGTTGAAAAGGGAGATTTATTTTTGGGGCTTATGAACCTTGGAGCGAGGATAGTCTGCATTACGGACGGCAAGAAAGGAGCAAAAGTTTATGATGGAACTTACTTGTATAGCATTGGAACGAAGAAAGTTAAAGTTGTTGAAACTACAGGAGCTGGAGATGCCTTTTCATCTGGGTTCGTAAGTGGAATGATGAAGAAAGGAGATATTGAATTTGCTATGCAACTTGGAATTGCAAATTCGGAGTCGGTGATACAGGAAAGGGGAGCAAAGAATAAATTGCTGACTTGGAATGAGGCAGTAAGATATATTAACAAAAATAATTTGAGAGTTGAAAAGAGGATAAAATGAACATATTTTTCTTTGAGACTAATAAAGAAGAAGAGGAATACTTCAGGAAGAACCTTGGAAGACATAAACTCAGTTTTTATGAGCACGACCTTAATGAAAAAAATGTTAAAAATGCGAAGGATGTAGAGATTTTGGTAATATTTGTGGATTCGCAGATAAATAAGGAAATTTTGGATAAACTGCCGAGATTGAAGTTCATAGCAACAAGATCTACAGGATATGACCATATTGACCTTAGTGCCTGTAAAGAAAAAGGAGTTAAGGTAAGCAGTGTTCCCCATTATGGAGAGAATACTGTTGCAGAGCATACTTTTGGATTGATATTGAGCTTGTCAAGAAAAATTCCTGATGCTGTTGAAAGGACAAAGAAGGATAACTTTTCAATTAATGGCTTGGAAGGATTTGACTTGAAAGGAAAGGTTTTGGGAGTTATTGGGCCTGGAGATATAGGGCAGCATGTAATAAGGATGGCTAAAGGTTTTGATATGAAAGTTATTGCAAACAGCAATCATAATGACAAAAAGCTGGCAAGGAAATTAGGATTTTCTTTTGTCTCTTTGAATTATCTTTTAAGAAATTCTGATATAATAACTTTGCATATTCCTTTGAATAATAGCACAAGGCACTTAATTAATATGGAAAATGTTAAGATGATTAAAAAGGGAGCCTATTTGGTTAATACATCAAGGGGAGAAGTTGTAGATACAAAAGCACTCAAGTATGCCTTGGACAGGTGTATACTTGCAGGAGCGGCACTGGATGTTTTGGAGGGCGAGGAAGAAATTAAAGAGGAAAAGTCTCTGCTGAAAAGAGAGTTTAACGGAAGGGATTGGGAGACATTTTTAAGAAATCATCTTTTACTGAAAGATAAGAATGTAATTGTAACTCCGCATATCGCATTTTATACAAAAGAGGCATTGCATAGGATTTTGAATACAACTGCGGAGAATGTTGAAGGATTTTTGAAGGGGAAGGTTAGAAATAGGGCTGCTTAGGAAGCTTGAAATATTCCAAGCAGAATTAAAGTTAAGAAAAACATTGTTATCCATATAACAAATGCTACAATCAACCAATTCTTTTTATCCTTGCTTTTAGAAAAAGAGGCTACTGCTAGTCCAAGAGTCGCCAAAAATAAAGGAATTAATTTTATTATCTCGTTCATGGCAAGATGCCTCCTAAAACCAGCAGGAAGTTGCCAAATGCAAATCCTATTAGAGCAAATGGGTTCAGAGGATTTATAACTATAAATGGAAGCGAGAAAACTATTACAAAGCTGGCTATTAGCCTAATAATCATTCCTGCATTTCCTTTTTTATTCTTCATAATCTAAATTAGAGAATCTTTCTTATATAACTTTCCATTTAGTTATATTTATTTAGACTAATCAACAACATGTCTTCTTGCCGCGTCCTCTGATTTTGCTCTTGCTATCATATATTCATCCTGCGCAGGTTTTATTTGACGATAAATACCATCGTAGAACTCCTGCTGTTCTTCTCTTGTTTTGAATAAAGGTTCTGGCTGGGGCATACCTCCTACAATTAGCCTTGGGTTTTGATTCATCAATAAAATAAATTACGGAAGTATAAAAATTATTCGTATCTTAGAGCTTCCACGGGCTTTATGTGTGTGGCTTGATAAGATGGCAGGAAGCCGGAAGCTGAGCCTATTCCGAATGAGAAAAGAAGACAGCCAATGAAAAGATATAAAGGAGTTGCTGTCTGCAAGAGAGTGGTTTGCAATTGAGTTACTGCAATATATTCAATTATTTTTGCAATTGCAAAACCGAGTGCAACTCCGAGGATGCCTCCTATAAGACCTAGAAGGCCGGATTCAATCAGGAAAATTGATAAAATATCTGAATTTTTCGCTCCGATGGCTTTCATTGTTCCTATTTCTCTCGTGCGCTCTAAAACTGAAGTATACATTGTGTTTGCGATTCCAATTCCACCGACAAGAAGGGAAATTCCTGCAACTCCCAAAAGAAAAGCAGTTATTATGTTTAAGACAACTCCGAAACTTTCCAAAAGCTCTTCTGGAGTTAGAATTGTAAAGTCCTGATTTTTCTCATCTACATTTCTTGATTTTAAGAGCTTGCGTTTTGCATTTTCAGAAACTGACTTTACGTCCTGCCCCTGTTCAACCTGAGCTACAATTGTATCTATTCTATTAGGAATATTAAACAAAGGACGAAAATCTTCAAGAGGCATATAAATAAGGCGGTCGTCCTGAGGGTTTCCTATTGGCTCTAATATTCCCTTGACTTTGAATTCCTTGTCATTTACTAATATTCTGTCTCCAACACTGACTGGCTTTGAAAAGAAGTTATTATGTGTGTATTGGGAGCCAATCATTACAAATCCTATGTCTCCTTCTTCCAACAAACGCCCGGTTTCAGCTTTGTAAGAGCCAGTTTCTATTATCAAATCAGATGTTTCCAAGTCAATTCCTACTGATGCGACGTATCTTGTTTCTTTGGAAAACTCTACTTTTGCTGAAGAGACTGTCCAGAATGTTACCTCTTTTACTCCAGGAATTTTTTCTATAACATCTACGTCTTCCATTGTTAAGGAAACTGCCCCCCCTGTTCCAGGGCCTGCTAACTGCCCGCGAGGCTGTATGAAAAACTTGTCAGTTCCGAGAATTCTAAATTGCTCTTCTACTGCGCCTTGCAATCCTAGAGATACAGAAATTAAAACAAAAATTGTTGCAATTGCTATTGTAATTCCTAAAAGAGTAAGGAAAGTTCTTAACTTTCTCTTTCTTATGTTCTTCAAAGCCATTTTAAGATAATCTTGAATCATCCTCTCAAAGCCTCCACGGGATTTAATTTAGAAGCTTGATATGCAGGAACAACTCCTGAAAGAATTCCAATTAACAAAGAAAATCCTATTGAAAGCAGGAGCAACGGCCAGGAGACTGCAACCTGAAGGTCAATTCCACCGAGGGCGGAGGATGCAATTCCTGAAACCATAAACGCCAAAGACAACCCAATTATAGCGCCGATTATTCCTCCAACCAATCCGAGGAAAGCAGATTCAACTAAAAATACAAGAAGAATATTTTTATTTTGGGCGCCGATGGCTTTCATTGTTCCTATTTCTTTTCTTCGCTCCAGAACAGATGTAAACATTGTGTTTGCGATTCCAATTCCGCCTATGAGCAAAGAAATACCGGCGATTCCTGCAACAACTAGATTTATTATATTAAGAACTGTATTTACTGCACTTATGGCTTGCAATGGAGTCTGAACAGAAAAGTCTTCTTCTCCCAACTTTTCATTTCTGTCATCGCGGAGCTTTCTTTCAATGTTAGAAGCTACGGAGTCTATTTCTTTCTCGTTTTGAACTTGAACAACAATTAAGTCTGCTGTTTCATCTATATTAAGAATCTCTTTTAAGTCGGATTCCATCATAAGAATAACAGAATTAACCTGAAAAGTGCCGGCTTTTTTTAAAATTCCTATTACTTGGAAGTCTTCGCCCTGAATGTTTAAATTATCCCCTATTCTTATTGGCTTTTCAAATCTATCCTCATCCAAAAAGTCATTTCCAAGAACTACTTTTCCTAAATCGTCTTTTTCCATCAGCCTTCCTAATTCAGGCTCAACATTCAAAGCATCATTTATAATATTTATTTGCTCCTCGTTTTCTGGAATTGAAGCAATATAACTGAATCTGGAAAGCTTGTTGAAGTCAACCTTTACAACACGGACAAATCTTGGGATTACAAAGTCAACGCCTGATACGGATTCTATTATTTTAACGTCGTCTTCTGTGAGTTTTCTTACCGATGTTGATCCCGGAGGGCCGAATCCAGTTCCAGTGTTTTCAACTATCAGCTTATCTGCATCCAAAGAGCCAAACTGCCCGGTAATTGCAGTCTGCAAACCCTGTCCGAGAGAAATTAGGGAGACTACGGCAGCTATTCCCAAGAATATTCCGAGCATTGTAAGCCAGGAACGGATTCCTCTCTTCTTTAGATTCTTTAAGGCTAAAAGAATGTAATCAATAATCATAGAGGATTACCTCCTTGCTTCCATACTTCTTTTCAAACGAGCTCTTTTTCGGAGAATTCTCCATAGAATCCAGACAAGAACCAAAAATACTGCAACGCCTATGTAGAGAGCAACATTGCTTTTTTGGATTATCCCCAACTCCAAAGCTTTTTCTTTCGTATAAACATTCAAAGGGAGGTCAACGTTTTTTGTTATCTGCTTGTTGTCAAAATCCTTGTAAGAAACTATCGCCTCAAATGTTGGATTGGTTTTGTCAAACTTAACATCGAAGGAGGCTGTTTCAAAGTCGTCTGAATCTACGTTTCCTATGTAAACTTCAGCATCTGATAAAAGCGTGAATCCGTTTGGAATTATTCTTACTGACAGAAATCTTGCGTCTGAAAAACCCTGATTTACTATTTTCAAAGTTATTTTTCCTTTTTGTTCAGCAACAGGATTGTCAAGATTCGCGGAAAAAGTCAGCTCTGGGCTTGCTTCAACTTTTACTCCTAAAGAGCCCTCTCTTGTTTTTGTCTTGTTTTCAAAATCGTACTGCAAAGTATAAGGAATCTCGTAATCTCCCGGAACGGCGTCATTTGAGGCTTTGATTGTGAAAATAAAGTCTTCTGAATCGTCTTCCTTTATTTCATCAACTGAATCTTCTGAAGCCCCGAGGGGTATGAATGGAAGATTTGCCAAAGACAAGGAGATTGAAACGTCTGTTACATCATCGGCAAATATGTTCTCAACTTCAATGTCAATTTTTCCTTCTTCCCCGGGGGAAAGAGGGTCTACTGAAACTGAATTTATTACAACTGCTGATGCTAGATTAAGAGTTAAGACTACAAGGAAGATTGTTGCTAGGAGTTTTGTAATGTTTGTCATTTTAATTTTGCGTGCCGGCCTTCAGCAGTTTGAGGTAATTTCCCTAAAGCAAAACCATCCCCGCAGCCGCGGAAGTAGTTGCCGTAAACGTACAGCCTTTCATAAGAAGAGCTCCTGTCGGAACCCAAACAGGCAACAGTAGTTGTTTCAGAATCAACATCGTCGAAACTCCTAACATAAGGAATTCCATTATACTTATCTGAAACTTCTGCTAATTTTTCTGCTCCTTCCTCTCCGGCTAATGCAATTACAAATTGGTTTTTTGCCAACTTTCTAGAAGATTGCTCTCCTATTTTAAATCCGAACGGAACAAATCTAACGCTTAAATCTCCAGATTCAAGTCTTTTTACTAAATTAGATTTATCCATTGAAATAAAGTTTCCTTGAACTTGAGGATTATCATCTATGTACGCTCCCTCATTTGGAATATATAAAATTCCGTCTGAATCTCTCATCCAATAAAACATTTGCAATTTTCTTATGTCTGCTGAATATCTTTGTTTTGGATTCTGCCAAGCTGTGTGAACCAAAGAAGCGTTTTGAGCCATTGTTGGAAATTCCAAACCAGCTTCTTTTATTTGTTTGGCAACTACACCGCGATAATCTGGACCGAAAGCACGAGGAATAAAACTAATTTCTCCATCTAAATGTGGAGCATCTAAATAATTTCTTCCTCCTATTTCTCTTGCAATTATGCCTTGAACTTGTGTTTTTATCATATAAATTTCTCCATCTAAAGAAGCATCTAAGTAAGTTCTTCCTCTTACTTCTCTTACAATTATGCCTTGAGTTTGTGCTTTTCCCATGTAAATTTAGCGGAAAATTAGTTTAAAAAGGTTGCGTATTGTAACTTTAAAGTTACTTCTTTCTGCCCTTAGTTACTTTGGCTATCTTTCCGTCCTTCAGCCAGTAAATTATCTTTGCGTGCTTTAGGGCTATTTCGGGATCGTGAGTAATGAGAATTATTGTTTTTCCTTTTTTGTTTAAGTCGTCAAGGAATTTCATTACTTTCTCCCCTGTTACTGTGTCTAGGTTTCCTGTCGGTTCGTCGGCTAAGATTACTTCTGGGTCGTTTGCCAGTGCGCGGGCAATTGCAACCCTCTGCTGCTGCCCTCCTGATAGTTGATTTGGATAGTGCTCCATTCTATCTCCTAAGTCAACAAGCTTTAGAAGAGATTCTGCTTTTCTCTCTCTTTCAAAAGCCTCTGTGTCCTGAAAGAGCATAGGAAGCATTACGTTTTCTTTTGTCGTAAGATTGGGAATTAAGTTGAATCCTTGAAAGATAAATCCTATTTTTCTTCCGCGAATTTGAGCTAATTGTGACTCTTCTAAATGGGCAATGTCTTTTCCATCCAAGTATATGTCTCCGTGAGTGGGCAAGTCTAAAGAGCCGACGAGATTCATAGTTGTTGACTTTCCAGAGCCTGATGGACCCATAATTGCTACGAAATCCCCCTGCTTAATCTTCACATCTATGCCGTCTACTGCCTTAACTATGGACTCTCCCATTACATAATACTTTGCCACATCCTTCAATTCTATTATATCTTTCATAGAAAATTAGATTTTAGAGAGTATAAAAACCTTAGGTTATCGCTGTTATAGTTATAGAGAAATATGTTTTGTATCTCTATAATGGTTATAAGGAAATTTGACCTGTATATTTCATGAAAAACGAGGAAAAGGGGGAAAGCTTTAGTGTTACTTTAGAGTGGGTAATATAGTAGCATTTAAAAGGGCATTTTGGGGAAACAAGTATGACAATCAATAATTTAAGAGATAATGTTGTTACTCAACTGGAAAAATATAATGTTGGCAGGAGATATAGGGGAAGCACTATTGAGTTTAATACAAGAAGATATGAGCACGATCATAAATTAAGCTATAGAGTGCAGGATTTAAGGGATATAGTTCTAGGAAAAGCTGGAGCAGATGGAAGAAACTACAAGTGGTCTGACAGATTTAATTCTGTAGATAATTGGTTCAGAAATTACGGCGATAATCTCTCTAAAGAAGAGCTGGAACAGGCAAGAGACTTAGTAACTATCTCTATGAAGAATAACAGATATGCAAGAAATAAGTATGAATCTAAAATTAATGATGTTTTTGACAACATTAAGCTTGTCGCGAATGATTTGAACGCGAGAGAAATTGAGAGGGCTGGCGGAAGAGCTTATGTTGATGATAAAGTTCTGGATGAGGAGAGAAGAGAATATGAAGAAGAAAGAAGAATAAGAGCAAGAATAAAGGATAATAACATACCGAGGGTTATTCATTTTAACGGAGAAGAAGAATCTGAAGGTGTTGTTAATCCCTATGTTTTGAATATAGATAGAAAGGATCCATTTGGCAGAGAATCTAGGCGATATGATTCTCTTCTACCTACCCAAGGCATGGTGCGTAGATCTCAAGATAAAGTAAGGGATGGATTAGTTGGGAGAAGACCAGGAAGATTTGTTAGAGGATTAAGGGCAGCAGCTGCAGTGTTGGCATTTACTGTTGCAGTCCCAGGATCTATGTTCGTTTACTTTGGTATGAAAGACCATTACAATCCTCTATTCCAGAATATAAGGCATTCAGTCAAGGATGTTAGACATTCATTTGAGAATATAATTGTTGATGATGATAAACCAAAGACATTTGAGCAGAGATTAGAGGAAGATAGTTTAGCAAGAGCGGAGCGAAGATGACAACTTTAATAGGATTACTTGAAGTAGAAGATGAGTGGAAGAAGGGAAGAAGCCCTGGGCAACTTGAGGTAAATGTTGATTCTCTTGAAGAGCAATGGAGAAATAAAGGACTCATAGAATTCCCAGATGAAGACCGCGACAATGAACTTTCTCCATTTTTTCATGAAGGATTTAATGAATTTCTTCAGGAATTTAGAGATGCTCCAGAAGAAAAAGAAGATGATAGAATAACAAAAGAAAATGTTTTTTACAGGACAAGAGAGTACCATAGGCAGAAAATGGCTGAAGGAGCTTATCAAAAACCAGGAATTTCACATTATGTATTTCATAGCTTGGAAAGAATTGCCGCAGGAGCAATGCTTGCTGTTTCACTTCCAATAATTGGAGCTACTGCTCTGGCTGTAAAGGCGTCCGCTCCTGGAAAAGCTTTCTATAAACAGCGAAGAGTGGGAAAATTTGGAGAGAGGATTACCGTGTACAAAATTAAGTCTCTTGAAGATGGTTTTGACAAGAAGTGGGAAAGTGGAGAGCATGAAAACAAAGACCCTTATGGAACTGTTGGAACTAATTCGGATGCTCTTATAAGACTTTATGGATTGCCATTGGGAAAGATAATGAGAAAGATTAAGATTGATGAGTCTCCACAACTCTGGAATGTTGTTAAGGGTGAAATGAGCCTGTTTGGACCAAGGCCTCTTGCTGCGAAAACAGTTGCCGATATTTTAAATGCTGCAAATAGAGAATACGGAAAGCCCGATATTGCACATAACAGAAGTGCTGTGAACCCAGGATTATTTGGGCCAGAACAGATAGGAGATGCTGCAAAGTTAGATTGGAGAGATAGAATATATGGAGAGAATAGATTGCCAAATATGTACCACACTATGAATCCATTAGCTGCCCACGGATATTATGCTTTAAGCACGATTGGTTTTGTCGGAAGACAAATTGGAAACAAGCTATTTGGAAGAGCCAATGAATATTTAGGAAACGCCGCTTAAACTAAAGTTTTAAAAACCCATTTTTAGTTAACTCTTTATGATAATTCCAGTAAGATGTATGAGCTGCGGAAAACCTATAGGACAATTCTGGGAAGAATACAAAAAAAGAATTGATTCCGGAGAGGATGCAGGAAAAGTATTGGATGAATTTGGACTGGAAAGATACTGCTGCAGAGCAACCCTTTTAGGACACGCAGACATGCTGCCGGAAATTACGAAATTCAAGAAAGCCTAATTCTAGAGATTATAATTTAAAGTAATAATATTTAATTAGTTCGATTATCTTTTAGGCAGATGAAAGACAAAGAAATAATTGTTGCGGCAAGCGGATATTTTGACCCCGCACATTTGGGACATATAGAATATCTAAAGATGGCGAAAGAATTGGGAGACAAATTAATTGTTATTGTCAACAATGACAGGCAGGCAATCCTGAAAAAAGGATATGAGTTTATGCCTTTCAAAGAAAGACTTGAGATTGTAAAGTCTTTTAAATTTGTGGATGATGTTTTTCCAAGCATAGACGAGGACAAGAGTGTGTGCAAATCGCTTGCGAAATTAAAACCAAATATTTTTGCAAAGGGCGGAGACAGATTCGGCGGAGAAATTCCGGAGACTCCGATATGCAAAGAGCTTGGAATAAAAATTGTAGATGGATTGGGAGCAAAGATACAATCTTCAAGCGAATTAATTGCGAGAGGCAAACAGTTTACAGAAAAGTAAGATTAAACTCATAATTTTGCCTGTTTTTCAAAACAAAAAGGAATATAAATGATAATTACTACTTATATTTACAAAAAGGAGGTGGATGATGGCTAAAAAAAGAAGTAACGTTATTGGCGGCTGGGCATTTCTTGCCGGAGTAGTGATCGCTGTAATATTTGGCTTTTTAGGGAACTTATCTCCTAATTTAGCATACGCCTTAGCAGTTATCGGTATAGTTATCGGACTATTGAACGTTGCAGACGAAGAGACTACACCCTTCCTAATGTCTGGTGCTGTTTTAATAATAGCTAGCGCGTTGGGGCAGAATGCTGTTGGAACAATTCCTCAGTTTGGAAGTATACTTGACTCACTATTATTGTTATTTGTGCCTGCTACAATAGTTGTTGCTGTTAAGAACGTGTTTACTTTGGCTAGGAGTTAAAATCAGCGCTTTATTTTTTTATTTTTATTTTGTTTTTGAATCCGCAAGAGCAGGTTATAGTCTTGTGGGTTTTTGTTATTCTTATTTTTCCTTTCAAAGGAGAGAGGCAGGACTTGCAAAATTTAGTTTTATGTGATTTCAGTGAAATTTTAAATTTCATCGCGAGGCGCTTTATTTTTCTCATTTCTTCTGACGAAAAGTCTTTTTGAAAGAAGAGATTTATTTTTTCTTCGGCCTGCGATTTTGAGAGATTGGTTTTCATATTAACTTAAAATAAGCAAGATTTAAATAGGTATATTAATCCTTATTTTTGAAGACGGCCATAGTAACGGGGAAACGCCTGTTCCCATTCCGAACACAGAAGCTAAGCCCGTTACGTCTGCTGCGTTAGTCTCCCTCAAGAGGCGAAACTCGGATGTCGTCTTCTTATATTCCTTAAAACTTTTTGATTTGCTTTGAAATAAGAAGCTTTTTAATACAACAATTTCTTTGAATAATTGAGTGGGCGTGCCGGAGTGGTCAAACGGGGTAGCCTCAAGAGCTACTGTGCTTAGTGCCTACCTAGGTTCGAATCCTAGCGCCCACATACCATTAGTTTTAAAACTCTAAAAAATCTCAGATATTTAAGCGCCCGTAGCTCAGCTTGGATAGAGCAGTGGGGTCCTAACCCAAAGGTCGAAGGTTCAAATCCTTTCGGGCGCATTGAGGATTTGAACATCCTCACAGAGCAAAGCTCCGTGGGACCTTAGGTTCTCGCGAACCTCAGGAATCCTTTCGGGCGCATTGAGGATTTGTATTATTATGCTAATAGCAATGTTTAAAATACTATAATTTATTATTAAAATGAGCGCGATTAGTTTAGTGGTAAAATGTTTGGTTTCCATCTATTGGAATAAAATCCTTTAGGAAATGACCAAAGGTCAGGGGTTCAATTCCCCTATCGCGCATTTTGAAAGCTTTTTTAAAGCCACAAATTTTATAATAAAATGGAACACGAGAACAAAGAAGGGAAGCACAAAGCAGGAAATTGGTATAATAAAAATTACAAGTTAGTATTATTGCCTCCTATTCTGCTCCTTGCAGCCTGCCTTATTTACCTCGGCTTCTTTTATTCCCAGCATGGAGATTTTATATACAAAGATGCCAGCCTGTCAGGAGGGACAACTATTACTATAAATGAGCATTTGGAAGCGGAGGTTATTAAAAAAATAAAGCAGGACGTTCCTGACTCGTATGTCAGAGAGATAAAGAATCTTGTAACTGGAGAGGATATAGCCATAATTATAGACTCTTCCGCGGCTCCTGAAGAAGTCCAGCCTAAGATTGAAGAGATTATTGGATTTAAGCTGACTTCTGATAATTCAAGCATAGAATTCACCGGACCGAGCCTGAGCGATAATTTTTATAAACAGCTTATTATCGCAATAATTATCTCTTTTGCACTGATGTCTTTTGTAATCTTTTTCCTGTTCAGGACTTTTATACCGAGCATTGCGGTTATTTTTGCCGCTTTTGCTGATATTGTAATGGCTTTGGCAGCTGTTAATATCATAGGAATAAAATTATCTGCTGCTGGAATTGCAGCGTTCTTAATGCTCATAGGATACAGCGTCGACACTGACATTTTGCTTACAACAAGAGTATTGAAGAAAAGAGAAGGGAGTGTTAATGAAAGAATATTTGGATCTTTCAAGACAGGTATTTTTATGACTAGCACGGGACTTCTTGCTGTGCTTCCTGCTTTCTTCATTGTGACTGGACTGCCAGATTCATTCAGGCAGATATTCTTAATCCTTGCCCTCGGATTATTTGCTGATATTATCAATACTTGGCTGACAAATGCAAGCATAATTAAATGGTATGCAGACAAAAAGGGAATTAAATAATATGGTAAAACTGACATTTAGGATATGGGTCTTGATTATTGCGCTGATGCTGGCTTTATTGATGATATCTCCCAGCTTTAAGTCTGGCGTTGTCATAAAAAGCGTTGATAAAAATTCAACTGCCTCAAATAATGGATTGCAACAGGGAATGAGAATAATAGGAATTAATGGAAATCCTGTTGAGAATGTTGAGGATTATGCCAAAGAAGTTTCTTTCTATGCGGGCAATATTTCCAAGAAAATTGAGATAAAGACTGCTGAAAATGAATTTATTTTTCTTACCAATCAGGCTCCTGAGATTTCTGTTGCCAATGTTCCAATGACTAAAATAAAAACAGGGCTTGATCTTAGCGGAGGAGCAAGAGCTCTTGTAAAACCGGTAAATGCAAGCTTGTCTTCCTCTCAGCTTGATGATTTGATATCTGTGACGAGCCAAAGACTCAACAGCTTTGGCTTAACTGACATTAACATAAGGCCGACGAGAGATTTAAGCGGAAATAACTTTATGCTTATAGAGATTGCCGGGGCAACGCCTGATGATTTGCGAGAGTTAGTGGGAAAGCAGGGCAAGTTTGAGGCTAAAGTTGGAAATGAGACGGTGTTTATAGGCGGGGAAAGGGATATAAGCGATGTATGCAGAAACGATGCAACATGCGCAGGAATACAAAGCTGTTTCCCAGCCGAGGGAGGATATGCGTGCAACTTCCAATTTACTGTTTATTTAACACAAAGAGCTGCTGAAAGGCATGCTTCTATTACCGATAATATAAATTTGGATGGGACTGGGCAGTATTTATCTGAGAAACTCTATCTTTATGTTGATGATATTGAGGTAGATTCTTTATTGATAGGAGCAAGCTTGAAAGGGCAGGCGACAACTGAAATATCCATCCAAGGATCCGGACAGGGAGCAACTCAGGAAAAAGCTTTGGATAGCGCAAAAGAAAATATGCGCAGGCTTCAAACGATATTGATTACAGGAAGTTTGCCTTATAAATTAGAGATTGTCAAACTTGATACTATTTCTCCTACCTTGGGAAGAGAGTTTACAAGAAGCATTATTATGCTTGGAATTGTAGTCTTCATTATCATCTCTGCTGTCTTGCTTGTAAGATACAGAAAGATAAAAATGACTCTTGCCGTGATATTGACTATGTTTTCTGAGGCTTTTATAACCCTTGGAATTGCGGCGTTCATAGGATGGAATTTGGATGCTCCTGGAATTGCGGGAATTATTGCCGGAATGGGAACTGGAGTCAACGACCAGATAGTTATTATTGACGAATCTGTGTCTGGGGAAAACTCAAGCCTGAAAGACAGAATAAAAAGGGCGTTGTTTATAATATTTGGAGCATTCTTTACTATAGTTGCTGCAATGATTCCATTATTCTGGGCTGGAGCAGGGCTTTTAAGAGGGTTTGCTTTGACAACCATAATAGGCGTATCTGTCGGCATTTTAATAACGAGGCCGGCTTTTGCAGATATTATAAGGAGAATTGAAAGTTAAATGGTTGAGAAATTAGAAGAAATAAAGAACACCTTAGGAAATACTATGTATAACCTACTTGTGGATGAGGCAAAAATGGCTTGCCTAGGAAGAAAAGTTGAAACAGATCATGATGTTTTCGTGAGAGAATATATAGAAAAGAATTATAGGAAATTCATACCTGTAAATAAAGGAAGTGAAATAAATGCTGCCTAAAACGCATATAATTTTTGGAGCTTTGTTTACAGGAGTTGTTTTTCTTTTTGTCAGAGATATTAACTATTATTATCTTGGCTTGATATTTTTATCCTCGTTTTTGATAGACTTTGACCATTATGTTGCAAGTGTTCTAAAAACCAGGGAGATAAGTTTGAGGAAATCCTTACGTTATCATGATGAATTAATGAAGACTGAAATTAAAGAAAAGAAAAAGGGTATAAGGAGAAGGGGAGACTTTCATCTGTTTCATACTGTTGAATTTCACGCTTTAATAGGGCTGTTAGGATTGATTTGGATTGGCTTCTTCTATATTTTTATTGGAATGATATTTCACTCCCTGCTTGATGTTTTTTCCTTAACCCAGAGAGGAATTCTATATAGAAGAGAGTATTTCCTGACTAATTGGGTGGCAAAGAGGATTTAGATATTGAATAAACGCCCCCACATTTTCCTTAATTATTCTTAGAAGATTTTATAAATATAAGGCAAGAGATGAGATAAGATATTATAATGAATCCCAAATAGATAGGATATCTTTGTATTAAATTTAAAGTTGTTGCCTCTGATTTTGAGATGCAATCTGGATAAGCGGTACAACTAAAAGGCGGATGATAATTTACAGTTCCAGCGGGACATAGTCGTCCTCCTAAACAAGAATCGAAGAGTGGCATTGCAAAAAAAGCTATTAAAAGAAAGACTATAGTTATAATAATTTTATACCACTTTGGTTTGAAAAATTGTGCCCAGTCCATAATAATAATATAAATATTAGGCTTATAAATTCATCTTTAGCTTCAAAAATATTCTCATCATGAGAAGTTCAACTCTCCTCCGCAACGTTGAGCTATAAGCCTCTTTAATTATTCTGTTTATGTAGGAGATTTAATCCTAAAGATTAACTCCCACGAATCTTTTGAATTTGTTAAAGGAAGCTCACAAAGCCCTTTGCAAGAAGGAGAAAGGCAGGAATCCAGATAAGAACGGCGGGAAGAGTGAAGAAGATTGAAAGGATGAGCATTAGAGAAGAAAACAGGTCTATAACGCTTAATACGTCTCCTGTAAGGATAAACAAGCCTTTCATAAGCAAAAGCCCTGATGAGAATAGAATTATCTGGAGAAAGGGGTGTATTCCAAATATGAGCATAAGAAAGGACAAAGCGGCTATGATGTCTACCACTCCAAGGATTTTAACCAACATACAAATTCTTTTAATTTGGGGTTTAAATAACTTGAGTTTTTAGTAATTAAGTGGGTTGTTAATCTATAACCTTACTTATAAGTAAATATTGCCATCCTAATTAGTGTTAGAATTATCCATAACCCTAATTTATCCGATCAGAATTTATTTAATTAATTATCCGGAAGCAAGTTAATAAAGGCTAAGTGGGGCTATTACTCTAAAGATAAAAAGAAAAGGGGGAAAGAAGAATTTACTTCTTTCTCATAACGAACCATGCAACAAGAGCCAAGATTACGATAATAACTATTATTGAGATTATCCAGCCGGTCTTTCCAATACCGCTTGATTCCTCTTCTGCAACAGAGCCAGTTTCTCCGTCGTCCGCAGCGGCAGCTTTATCGGCAGCAGATAATTCTTCCTTGATTGGAGTTATTGTTATATCTGCCTTGTTATCCTTTATGGAGTTCAATACAACTGACAAGTCGTAAAACCCATCTGCGTTAACATCAAACTTCTTTGACTCTCCAACCTTTAATGTTGCTGTTTGAGGTGTTGAGGAAACTTCTATTGTCGCACTATCGGAAGTCAGACTTGTGATTCCAACGTGATGTGATTCTCCGCCGACTTTCAAGGAAACTCTTTCCTTGCTTCCAAGTGACTTTGTTATAGGACCTTTTTCTGATAACTCCTTGTCTGCTCCTGGAATTGTTGTAGTCCAAGTTGTAGTAGTTGTTGTAGTAGTTGTAGTTGTTCCACCCGAGTTTCCCGAAGGTCCATTACCGGCAAGGTTAACAGTGTAGGTTGTTGTCTTAGAGCTAGATACTCCCGCCCTATTTGTTGCTGTGCAAGTCTGGGTGTGTGTTCCTGTATTGGATGTTGAAGGATTTACTGTAAACGAAGTCTCATTTATTCCTGATGTTGACGATGCAGAGCATGAACAAGTTACAGTATCCCCTGTATTTGATGTAGTAGGCGAACAGCTGAATGTTATGGTTGGAAGTCCATTGTCAAAATATACTGTCCTAACAGGAGGGTTTGTTGTACTGTTTGACCCTGAAGCGTAATTTCCAGCAGTATCATTTACCAAAACAGTTATATTATACATATCATCCCTATAGTGTGAAGTATTTACACTTGTACTCCAGTATGTTGAACCAATATTATCTGCTAAATATGTTCCATTAACCTGCCCAGTAGAATTTATAATTATAAATTCCACTCTCTGTATTCCAGCCAAAGCATCAAAGACAGATACATTTAATGTGAGGTTTCCCTGCTCGCTCGTTGTAGAGTGGTTTGACGCATTAAATACAGAAACTACTGTAGTCTGATTAGGAGCAGTATTGTCTATAAGAACAGTAGTCATATTATTAGTGCCCGCACCTGTATGAGCCATTGAGGTGCTACCATTCCATAAACTAATATTAACAGTATAAATACCGTCCTTAACTATAGTTCCATTACTCCATCTAGAAGCATTAAGATTGCCATAACAAGAAGAATTATACTCTGCACTTGTACGCACACATCGAGACATATTCCCGACAATCCCCCAAACAACAGCAGACATATTATAATAAATAGTAGCATTTGTTACAGCAGCCACACCGGTTACATTATAACTATTATTATTAAAACTAACATTAAATAGCACGCTTCCTCCCGTCCATCCAGAATAATTTGCTCCAGTAACAGGGGCTTCTGTCCTAACTTCAGCAGCATCCAAATTTGTCACCACCGCAGCCCAAACCAAAACCGCAAGAATCACTAATACAAATATAGAAGGAATAACAAACCTCGCCACCTTAGCACTTGTTTTTTTCACCATCTTTTTAAACAAACTCTTTAATGAAAATATTTAAGTTCTTTCCCTATTTAAAGGTTTCCTTGAATAAAAATAATCTCATTTTTTTATTTTTGCAAAAAAAAAACACATTTCTCGTTGAGAAAATTTATTTTAAATTTTTAAAAAAATTTTTTATATTTTTACTTAAATATTAATGAATATTTTTAACAACTAAACATAGTTTTTATACATCTAATCTTTTTTGTGGCTTGTCAATAAAATGATAGCTTTAGAACTGAACTTAACAGCTTAAGAAACATTAATAAGTCCATTTTTTCTAGTTAAAAAATGGAGAAAGGGGAAAAAGATGAGATAAACCATTCTCTCAAATTACTCGCAGGGGCCTCTTTTATAGTCCTAATAACGACAATTTTGTCAAAACTGCTGACATATCTATATAGAATAGTCATTGCAAGACAATATACTCCAGAGATTTATGGGATTTATTCGATCAGTCTTATGATAGTAGGCTGGATAACAGTATTTGTGGGGCTTGGTTTTTCAGGAGGACTCACAAGATACATCCCTTACTTTAGAGGAAAGAAAGAAGGATACAAATCTTTCTATATTGTTAAGAAAACAACATATTTTCTTTTATTTTCTGGAGCTATAGGATGTATTATCCTTCTGCTCTTAAGTAGTTTCATCTCAAATTACATATTCCACATACCAGAACTTGAGCCTTTTCTTCTCATTTTTAGCTTTGCAATCCCCCTTAGCGTACTTGCAGGAGTTTACTTCTCTATTCTAAAATCTTATGAAAAAATAGGATGGTTTACATTTATAGTTAATATTCTTCAAAATTCAATTAAACTTCTAACCCTTGTATTTCTTATTTATATAGGATTCAACTCAACATCTATTGCTATTTCCTATGTAACTGGTATAGCTGTTGCACTTATCGTAGCCTATTTTGTTGCAAGAAAGAAAATTCCTTCTCTTTTTGTCAATCAAGAAACAAAAGACGGAAAAGAAGTAATGAGTTCTCTCCTCGCATACTCCTGGCCATTAATGTTTTACGGAATTATTGCTTCCATTTTCAGCTGGACAGATACTTTTATGATAGGAGTTCTAAGAACTACAGCAGAAGTCGGCTTTTATAATGTAGCCGTACCAACTGCAGTTATTATAACCCTCTCCACAGATTTGTTTAGACAAATGCTTTTACCAATAATATCTAAAGAATATGGAAAGGGCAATATGGTTGCAGTAAGAGAAATAAGTAGGCAAGTTACAAAATGGCTGTTTATAGCAGGTATTCCTCTTTTCGCAATACTATTCATATTTCCTGAAGAAGTTATAAGAATATTATTCGGAGCAGAATATTCTCCAGCTGCAAAAGCTCTTAGAATCTTGGCAGTTGGATATTTTGTTACCTCCATACTCGATGTCTCTCAGGAAGTTTTGTCTATGAAAGGAATGTCTAAACTTGTCCTAGTAGACACAATAATTCTCGCAGTTATTGACGCTATACTTAACTACTTGTTAATTCCAACCTATGGCATAAATGGGGCAGCCATTTCAACTACTATCTCTCTCGCAACTCTTAGTATATTATTCACATACCAAGCATGGAGATACTCTTCAGTATCAATAATAAAACCAGGTGTTTCAAAAGTAGTCATTTCAGGAATTATCTCTTTCGCTCTCTTATTCGCATCCTCTGTCTACTTTGGAAATAATTTGAATGGATTAATTATAGGCATAATTCTATTCACACTAAGTTACGCTATCCTGCTCTACATTACTTGCTCTATAGATTCTAACGATTATATGATTCTTAAAGCAGCAAAAAATAAATTTATCGGAGTGAGTTATACAAAGCCTGTTATAGATTAAGAAATCAATTTCATTGCTGCAGAATATATTTCATCAACAGAAATAGACTTCATATGCACATTATGACAGTACTCGCACGCATATTTTCTACAATCATGTGCCTTATCTTTATGATATATGTCTATTCTATTGTTTGTTAAAGGAGAAACTATTTTTGGAGAATGAGAACTGTATATAACTACCTCTGGAGTTCCTGCCTGTGCAGAAATATGAGACATTGAGGTATCAAGTGTAATAACACAATTAGCCCTCTTAACTATTGACGCAAGAGATTCTATATCTGGTACTTTCCCAACAGCATAAACAACTTCCTTCTTATTTTTAATAAGAGCATAAATTTTATCAGTTATTTCTGCTTCATCTTTAACACCAGTTATTACAACCTTGAATTTCTTATCTTTAACAATCTTACCTATAAGTTCAGCCCATCTTTCTACCGGCCAGAGATGGGCAGGAGTATTCCCTTCTTTAATCGCGCTTACTATTTTTGCAGAGCATGGATGAATTATAACAACTTTCTCATCTTTGTCTGCATTTTTCTTATAAAAAGAATTAGCAAATTTCTCTCCTTCCTTTGTATAATAAAACTCTGGCTTCTTAACTTTAAAAGGAAGAAGATTAAATAATCGTATATAACTTCCTGGTCCATTCGCATTGACTGGAAATACTTTTCTGTTTGCAAGAATTGGAAAGTTTTTCTTTATTGAACTTGGATTCAGTTTGAACGCATCAGTAGAAACCACATAAGGAATCTTTAAAGTTTTAATAAAGAAAGTTCTATCAAATATTTCCCTCTCGCGCGCAGGATCTATTAATATTGCCGCATCTATCTCCCTCTTGTCTATCATTCTCTTTGCCTCACTTAAATTAGTTGTCTTTATTCTAGGATTTTTCACAAATTTTCTATTTTTTTCAAGAGTTAAAAAGTAAAGATTTACATCATTTTTCTCTTCAAAAGAATTCATAATTCCTATTATATTATATATATCTCCTATTGCCCCCCCAGAGACAACCAAGATATTCTTTATTTTGCTCTTTCTAATCACAGCAAACTTTCTAGGGTCGATAACCAACCACAAAATATAGTAAGAAAATTGTATGACTTCTTTCACTAAATTCCTCATAAAAACAGAGAATTTCTCTAAAATAGGTATTTTATCCATTTTTATTTAATCAAGGAGGACTTTATTAAGATTGCGCATATGGAAATAAAAGTTAATTAATTGTCTCTCTTCTTCTAACGGAATAAGCAAGAGCTCCTGCTCCCAATATAGCCAATGATGATGGTGAAGGCGTTTCTATAACTGCTCTTTGAGCGCTTGTTTCTCCATCTATACCTTGCCAACCTCTAATACCATCCGAATCTTTAAATCCAGCCATTTCTGAATAAGAATCTGGACCAGAGAGAATAATTCCTTGTGGAGCATAAGTCACAGGCTCTCCACTTATCCATTGCCAAGCATTACCTTCAGAAGGTTCATAAAATCCTATAAAAAATGATTTTTGAATTATTCCCTCAAAATTTGCAGATACCCATTGATTTTCTTCTGCATCATTAATAGTTACTAAATGAGCTCCTTGTGATATAGCATACTGTTCTGACTGTATCCAAGTCATAGGTTCAAGAGTTAATCTATAAAAATGTCCATTATATTCATTCCATGGACTTTCAGTTTGAATTTGTGCTTGTGGTTTAACAATATTAACATTTTCATAAGTTATGCTTGCTCCTCTTGCTCTTCCAGCAACTCCAAGACTAATAGCGGTAACAGCAGCAATTTTAGCCAGTCCTTGTAATTTCATTGGCAAACAACCAAAACAGCGATATAAATATTTATCCCACTACTACTTCGTAGATATAATTAATATTCAATTTTATTGTGATATAAAGAGATAATTGATAATATTATTTATTTAAAAAGTAGTTAATATAAAAACTGATTATTAAGTTTAAGATAATTATTATTTTACATTAATAATGGCTAAAATTCATCCAGTATATTCAATATCTTCCTCCATCAACATTCAAGCACAACTTCTTTGTTATCAAAGAAAAAATCAGTATATTTATTTTTATGATAGAACAAATTAATGTATGATTTATTATTTGCTACTATCCCTACCGGTATTTTAATCCCGCAGCTCTTCAGCAGCTCCTTTCCTTTGTATTCTACAAGTTTCATGAAGGTTTAATATATTTATCAGTCGGAGTAGGCTTAAGATTTTTCCACCAATCCTCATTCTCTTCATACCACTTTACTGTTGAGGCAAGCCCCTCTTCAAACGGAATTTTTTGTTCCCATCCAAGACTCTTCAGCTTTGTTATATCTACTCCATATCTTTTGTCATTAAATGGCCTGTCTCTCACAAATTCAATGAACGATTCATCTTTTCCAAACTGTGCAAGAATTTTTTTTGTAAGCTGCAAATTTGTTATCTCATCTCTGCTTCCAATATTATATATTTCTCCAATCTCTCCTTTTTGGAAAATTACATTCATAGCTCTACAAAAATCATCAATATGAATATACGTCCTTATATTTGAGCCATCCCCGTGCAGAGGAACTTTTTTGCCTTTTATAATATTTGAAGCAAATCTTGGAATTATCTTTTCGGTATATTGATATGGCCCATAAACATTATTGCATCTTATTATTATTATGGGCAGATTATATGTTTTCTTATACCCTAGAATTATCATATCTGCTGCTGCTTTTGTGCCGGAATATGGATTTGTTGGATTCAGAATGCTGTCTTCTTTGAAATACCCTTCAAGTATATCTCCATAAACTTCATCAGTGCTCATATGAAAGAACTTTTTCACATTATTTGCTCTTGCCGCTTCCAACAGCACGTGCGTCCCAACAACATTTGAGTCAGTAAATCTTAATGAGTCTCCAAGCGAATTATCAACATGCGTTTCAGCAGCAAAATGGAAGACATAAGTGACTCCCTTTAGAAGATAATTCAAGAAATTAAAATCACACACATCTCCCTGAACGAATCGGTAATTTGGCTCATTCTCTACATCCTTTAATCTAGCCAAATCTCCTGCATAAGTCAGTTTATCATAGTTTATTATTGTATATTCAGGATATTTCTTTGCCATATACTTAACAAAGTGGCTCGCTATGAATCCCGCACCTCCAGTAATTAAAATCTTCATTTTATTACCCTGTCAAAGCCATTAATAAATTTATTGCTCTTATAGAATACACTACTCTTTTAGACAGCTTTTCTGCCCATTGCTTTAGAATCAGATAGAGGGATCTCCAATATCTTACTCTACTCTATGAAGATAATAATCTATTACACCAAAATAATTTATAGTATATAATTTCTAAAAAGTATATTTTTATTAGAAAGAGAGTAATGTCAAAATATACTGATTAGCTAGTTCAGATAATTATTTCTTTGATATTATAATGCCTCTATTTTTCCCTTAATTCCGCCCCATATATTAAATTAGAATAATCTGAGCATAACCCATTAAGAGCAGAACATAACAGGATGTCTTGGCATATTAAGATTTATCTTCACACCGATTTATAAAACTCTTTTATAGAATCAGCAACATGTTTTTGCTCTTCTTTAGTTATGCCAGTAAACATTGGCAGTCTGATTAATCTTGAAGT
>CAYNKB010000003.1:0-24100 GCA_964397725.1 Candidatus Woesearchaeota archaeon
GTTCGATTCCCTCCATTCCCATCGGGAATCGAAAGGTTCGATTCGGTTGAACTCGCAAGAGTTTAAGCTGCCGCAAAAATATGAAGCACAAATTTACAAAAAAGAGAATTGCACTTTATATCATAATCTTGATAATTGGAATTTACTTAATTTCAATTTACAACTCTACAGGATTTTTGCAGGGCTCAAAGATAGATGAAAAAGACTTGTCCTATTGGACTTACGACGGCAATATTATTCAGGGAACAGACGAATATGCTTTTATTGGAAGCACAGAAACTTGCTGGCTTCTAATTCATAGTTATACGGCAACGCCATTAGAGCTTAAAGATTTAGGAAGAGAAATAAATATAAATTTAGGAGATATGGTTTATGGAATAAAGTTATCGGGTCATGGGGAAGTTCCGAGCCATCTTGAAGGGAAAAACTTGGATGTTTGGTATCAAGAAATTCAGCGCAAGTACAGGGCATTCTCAGGAATTTGTGATAACATAAATGTTGTGGGCTCCTCTTATGGGGCGGTCCTTGCATTAAGGCTTGCCGAAGAGAATGAAATAAAAAATATCTATATTTTAAATCCATTTCTGAAAAAAACCTATAAATTGCACAAAATAATTCCGTTTGAATTGAGAGCAAAACTATTTTCTGGAATACTTGTATATAAAAAGAAAAATGATATAGCAAATATAAACTATCCTCAAGGCAGGCAGGCTCATGTATCTTATTGGAATATGCCTTACGGGCCGATAAAAGATTCTCTTCCTTTTATAAAAACAACAACTCAAAATTTGCCCAATATAACTTCGCCTATATTCATCGCTTATTCAGAAAACGACGAGGTAGCAGGATCATATAGTGCAATAAAAATAAATAACACAGTTTCCTCAAACGTTCGCGGCTTATTTGATTACAAGAGGTCAAACCACGTTCTTCTTATGGACTATGATCGTCTCAATGTAATAAATGATGTGATAAAATTTGAAGAGATGGTTAAATGAAAAATCCATGGAAAAAATATTTTATCGTCTATAGGAATTTTCATAGTTTACATACTCTAAACTATTTTTATTCACTTAGGCATTAATTTATAAACTAATTATGCGTACAATATATACTAATGAAAAAGAGGGTGAGCTTTTGCCATGGCAAAAAAGAAAAAGGCTGCTAAGAAAAAGAGAAGATAGTAGTCTTCTCTATACTCAAATTTTAATTATTTGAGTAATCACCTTTATTTTTTTATTTTTTATTTCTCGCTCTTTTATTTTTCCTTGAAAACCTTTATAAAACCTTCTTCCTTAATTAAAATATGAAAAAAGAGGATCAAGTTTCTAATAGTTCAGCTACAGCTTCGGTAGTTTTAGGAATAATGAGCATAGTCTTGGCATCTCTCCCTGGACTCCTTTTAGGAATAACTGCTTTTGTCTTCGCTGTTAAGCAGGAAAAGTATAATAAAAACAAATGGACAAAGGCTGGGAAAGTTCTTTCTATAATAGGAGTTATATTAAGCATTGCCGCAATTGTTGCAAGCATATATATTTTAAAAAATACAGATGTTTTAAATCAATTAACTTCGCAATATGGATATTAGAAAAATTTCATCTAAAAAAGGGGCAATTGAGCTCTCTATAAGCACAATCGTAATTATTGTGCTAGCAATGTCAATGTTAATTCTCGGAGTTATTCTTCTAAGAAGCATCTTCACAGGAGCCACAGACAGCGTTGATGAATTGTCTGCCGGAGTCAAAGGAGAGATTAGAAGCCTATTTCAAAAAGAAGACCAACGGGCAATAATACGTTTGACTCAATCAACAGCAAAAATGAAGCAGGGTGAAGAGTTTGGAGTGGCATTTGGAATAAAGAATATTAATACTGGAACTACTGATGCGACGACTTTCAATTACCGCGTTGAGCTTGATGACCCTGATATTACAAGAAAATGCGGGGTTACAGAACAGCAAGCATTGGATTGGGTAAGGCTTGGTTCGGGGGCGCTTACCGTTCCTCCAGGGCAGGTAGAGTCAGATATAATCTTCTTTAATGTTCCGCAAGATGCTCCCTTATGCACTACAAAGTACAAGATAAAAATATGGGAGCAGGGCGGATCTCCTCAGAATCCCTATGCAAATCCCTTTTTCATTGTAAAGATAGAAGCCGGCGGAAGATTCTAACCATAAGTTTTTAACCTACTCTTTCAAGTCTAATTTATGAAGATTGGAATAGATATTGATGATGTTATATTTGAATTCCTAAATTCTTTCTTGGACTTTTACAACAATAAAAAAGGAAAGAAATTCCTAAAAGAGCAATTTTCTTCCTATTACTTCTGGGAAATAACTGGTGAAACGAGAGAAGAAGGAGTAAAATTAGTTGACGAATTTCATAATTCAAATTTATTTGATTCAGTTCCGCCAATGAAAGAGTCAATGAATTCACTAAGAGAGCTATCTAAATTACATGAACTTATCTTTATTACATCAAGACCTCTCTCTTATAAAGAAAAAACACTAAAATGGTTGAAGAAAAACTTTAAAGATAATCCTCAAGAAGTTGTTTTCACAGGAGATTTTCATACAGGAAAGGGCAAACCAAAGGCAAAAATATGCGCTGATTTAGGAATTGATGTAATGATTGAAGACAACGGGAAATATGCATCAGATTGTGCAGAAAAAGGAATCCATTCTATTTTAATTACTCAGCCTTGGAATAAAGACTTCACACATCCCAAAGTTATAAGAGTTTCAGACTGGAAGGAAATAATTAATGCTGTAAGTTTCTTATCAGAAAACCCACACGCTTAAAAACCCACTTTTTCTCATATTTTAATGGAAATAGATTATAAGAAATACCGATGGTTTGAAACTCGCTCCGGCAAAATTGTAGTCGGAGGAAAGTCAGCATCTCAAAATGATGAGCTTCTCAAGCTTTTAAAGTCAAAACAAAAGGAATTAATTGTGATGCATACTTCAACTCCCGGAAGTCCGTTCTCAATAATTTTATCAGATATAAATAAAGTTTCTAAATCCGACTTAGAGGAAAGCGCAATCTTTACAGGATGTTTCAGCAGGGCTTGGAGGGAAAGGAAGTTCAGCGCAGAAATTCACATTTTTAAGCTCTCTCAGCTTTCCAAGTCAAGTTTAATGAAATTAGGAACATGGGGAATAACCGGCAAGCCGGAAAAAGCCAAAGTTTCACTGGAATTAGTTTTAACAAAGCAAAAGTCAATTTTGCGCGCCGTTCCAGAAAAGACGGCAGAAAAGAAAGATATTCTTCTCAAAATTTGCCCTGGAAAAATAGACAAAGTTGATATGCTTCCTAAGCTATCTATGGAATTAAAAGATAAATTCTCTCAAGAAGAAATCCTGTCTGCCTTGCCTTCGGGAGGAGTAAGCATATGCAAGTCCCACAAGTTTTAAAGTTTCAGATTGGAAAAAGTGGATTAACAAAGGGAGTTATAGCTTCCTTGGAATTAGCATTTAAAAATCACAGGCAAGTCCGTGTTTCCGTGTTGAAATCTGCTGGTAGAGACCGAGAGTCCATAAAATCTATGGCTCAAAAGATATCTGAAAGTCTTCAAGTGAGAACCTCCTTTAAAATACTCGGCTTTACAATAATAGTCAAGAAGCTTTCCAACTCTAAAGTCAAAATAAAGGTTTAAATACCCAATAAACAAACCACATTTAGGTTTAACGGCTTTAAGCCGATCTAATGCCGAAAGGTATGACCTGTTAATTAGCAAAATGGCAGATATAAGAACAATAGAATCAGGAAAATACAACAAATTATTAGCAGAAGCTTTAAAGAAAGTTCCCGAATTTGAAAAGCCGGAATGGATAGACTTTGTGAAATCAGGAACGCATAAACAGCGCCCAAACACAAATGACGACTTTTGGCATACAAGAGCTGCCAGCATATTAAGGCAGATTTACATTAAAGGAATAGTTGGAGTTTCAAGATTAAGAACGAGATACGGCGGAAGAAAGAATCGCGGCTCCCAACCCTCAGAATTCAGAAAAAGCGGAGGAAAAATGATTCGTAAAATACTTCAGCAGTCAGAACTTGCCGGCTTTTTGGAAAAAGCTGCAGGAAAAAAAGCAGGAAGACAATTAACTTCAGAAGGAAAGAATTTCTTGGAGGCAATAAAATGAGTGGTTTAGTTTTATCTAGAAGGATAGGAGAAGGAGTGTATCTACTTACACTGGGCCAGCCTGCAATGTATGTAAGTGTTACAAAAATACAGGATGCTGGTGTAAGGGCTAGTGAAAGTGCTAGTGTAGGATTAAGGTTTGAGGGTTCACGAGGCAGTGTAATAATGAGGGATGAGATAGTTGTAGAAGCACTTACTGAAAGCGAACTTGCTCATCTTACAGAGGTTCCAATCAGCCAAGAATTATTAGCTAGATTCAGGAGGGGCGCAAGATGACTCACAATTATCCTAAAAAAGTAAAGCTTGCAGTTCACACAAGAAGAACAAAATGGGCTCCGTTTTGGGTAGTAATAAAAAAGTTTGGAGCCGGCAAAAGAGTTCATCCTTCCTCAATAACAGCTGTAAGAAGGCATTGGAGAAGAACTAAGCTGAAAATTAAACCGCGCAGACAGCATAAGCAACACCTAGGTTAAAATGGCAGAAAATAAAACACTTGAGAGAGAGTATGTAATTCCTCTGAAAAGGGAATGGTTGAAAGTTCCAAGATACGAAAGAACTTCAAAAGCAATTAAAACAATAAAAAAATTTATTGCAAAGCACATGAAGGTTCCGGAAAGAGACGTATCAAAAGTAAAGTTGGACGTTTATTTCAACAACGACGTCTGGTTTCGAGGAAAGAAGAAGGCTCCTTCAAAGGTAAAGGTAAAGGCAGTTAAAAAAGGAGATATAGTCTCCGTGACTTTCGTAGATATTCCAGACCATGTTAAGTTCCTAAAGACAAAACATGAAAAGATGTTCAAGCCTTCTGAAAAGCCAAAAACTTCGGTTCAGCCTGCAGAAATAAAAGATGAAAAATCAGAAGAGCAAAAGAAAGATGAAAAAGAAAAAGAAAAGTCGGTTGCAGTTCTAAGGGAAAAACAGGCGGAACAGCAGGCTATAGTTCAAAAGCATCTTACACCTGTCAAAGAGCCAGGGCATCACAGGATGGCTTTAAAGAAATAAAGTTATTTTTATTAATCCACCTTTCTACAATTATCAATGATAAAAGAATTAAGAAAGGAATTAAAGAAGTTTGCCGATCCCAAAAAGGCAAAATTTTTAGAGAGGTACTTTAAAAATGGAAAGGGCGAATACGCTGAAGGAGATATATTTCTAGGGATATCTGTCCCAGTTGCTCGAAGAATAGCTATAAAAAATTCTAATATCTCGCTTAAAGAAGTAAGTTATTTATTAAAATCAAAAATTCATGAAGAGAGATTTATTGCATTGGAAATATTAGTTCATAAGTTTGACAAATCAGATTCCGATATAGAAAAAGAGAACATATACGAGTTTTATCTTAGCAACACCGCAAAGATAAATAATTGGGACTTAGTTGATACTTCTGCAGAATATATTTTGGGAGACTATTTATCAAATAAAGATAAATCTGTATTATATAATTTGGCAAAATCCTCCAATTTATGGGAAAGAAGAATTGCAATAATTTCAACATTTCATTTCATAAAGAATAACAACTTTAAAGACACATTAAAAATATCAGAATTATTGCTGAAAGATAAGCACGATTTGATTCATAAAGCAGTAGGTTGGATGTTAAGAGAAGTAGGAAAAAGAGATAAAAATGTCTTGGAAGATTTTTTAAGCAAATATTACAATCAAATGCCAAGAACAATGTTAAGATATGCAATAGAAAAATTTCCAGAAAATATAAGAAAACAATATCTTAAAGGTGAAATATGAAAGACAAACCAATTAAAGAGCTCTTAGATTTTTCCATAATAAACATAGATAAACCTCTTGGACCAACTTCATTTAGTGTTACCAACTTCATTTGTAAATCCTTATCTCTTAACAAATGTGCACATATGGGCACGCTTGATCCAACTATAGTCTCTGGCGTATTACCCATCACCTTAGGAAGAGCCTGTCGTTTAAACGAGATTTTTATGCATCGCGATAAAGAATACGTTGGAATTATGCGGGTTCATCAAGACGTCTCTTTGGATATTTTAAAAGAAAAGATAAATAATTTTATTGGAAAAATAACCCAGCTTCCTCCGGTAAGATCAAGAGTCAAGCGCGCTCCAAGGGAAAGAGAAGTAAAGTCCTTTGATATATTGGAAAAAAAAGGAAAAGACATTCTATTTAAAACGAAAGTTCAGGCTGGAACTTATATAAGAAAGCTCATTCACGACATAGGTCTGCAAATAGGCGGAGCTCATATGCTTGAACTAAGAAGAATTCAGGCAGGAATATTCTCAGAAGAAAATATAGTTAGTTTATATGAATTTGAATCTGCTATTCTTGAGTATAAAAATGGAAACGAAAAGCCTTTAAGAAATATTTTAATTCCTGCAGAATCAGCCATCTTAAAAGTTCTTCCAAAAGTTGAAGTTATTGAAAGCTCTGTAAAAAAACTTCTAGATGGCAAGCCATTAATGAAATCCGACCTGCAAGCTCCTATTAAAGAGCCCAAGTTTTCTTTATTTCACGAAGATAGATTCATAGGAATTTATAATAAGGTTTCAGAAGGAGATATAATCGCAAAGGCAGAATTCATCTTGAATTATGGATAATTCTTTTGATTGTAGCTCTTTATTATAAGAATTATCCATTAGAGAATTCTGAAAAAAATGTATTTCAATTATCAGAATTCTCTATAATTTTTCTAAATATCCAGGGAATTAAATTCTTGATGCCAAAATGATAAATAATTATAATCAACAACGTAATCAAAAAGAACTTTTCTAAGTTTTTAGCAACATGCAGGAATAAAGTTATTCCCCTTCCAGCTAGCCATCCCAAAGGAAGCAAAATAACTCCCCATATAATCAAAGCAATTAAATCATAAGCAAAAAACTTCCCAAACTTAATTCCCTTTATGCTTATCGCCATAATGCTTATCATTCTTGTTCCGTAAATAAACTTGGAAATTATCAAATTGCCTAGATTGTTTTTATCTCCGAAATTCCTTACGAATTTGGGCATTTTTCTGAAACTTTTAGAAACAAATTTTATTTTTCTCAAATATGTGATAAATTTAGTCCTTGCTATAATAAAATAGAGTGTGTCTATGCAAAGGGCTCCGAGAAGGCCAAAAAAGAAGACTGCCCAGAAAGGTATTCCTCCTTTTCCGGATAAAATTGCTAGGAATAATACGAGCTCTTCAGTTATTAGTCCGGCTGCAAAACTTAAAATATAATTGTGATTTATAAGAATTTCTAAAACATTTCTTAACACCTCTTCTATTATCATCTTCCTTTCAAGAAAAAGTAGTTTTTAACCCTTGCCAAAAACACTTAAAAACTCTTTTTCTAACTATATTCATGAGAGAATTCATTTATTATTCATCAACAGCTCCGACAACAGGAAGCCATATCCAGCAGGATTTAATGAAAGCCGGAAGGCTAGACATAGCAATACACACGATAATCTCCGCTTTCTTTTTATCCCATTCAATAAGAGAAAATGTTGTTTTGCATCTAGTTTTTGACGGGCCGTCGGATCCTACAAAGCATCTTGAATTGCAGCCGGTTTTGGAGGGTAAGACAGGAGTTGACAAAATTTACATTAACAAAAGCAACGTTTCTCAAATAATAAAGAAAATGCTTTACAAATACAAGCCAAATGCAAAGAACGAAGTCTTCCCAGGATATTGGATTGAAAAAAAAGCCTTGAATGTTTTAATAAAAGAAATAGTTGAATCAGGAAGAAAAATTTATGTATTGGATGAAGATGGAGAGGACATTAGAACTTTGGACTTGGAAAATAATCCTGTTTTTCTTCTTGGAGATCATAAAGGAATGCCTTCATTCAAAAAAGAGCTAAAAAGGTTCAAAGAAAAACTTATTCCTGTTTCCATAGGCCCAAAGACTTATTTTGCCTCGCAAACAGTTGCAATAGTAAATAACGAATTAGATAGAAGGAATATCTGAACCTTCAGCTATTCTCTCTAATGTCCATCCATTATCTTTGTGCCTTTGAGAGCCAATAACCTTTACTTTTCTGAATACCTCATTTTTAATATATTTAAAACCAAACTGCCGAATAGGTATAAGAAGTTTAAAATCGTACCAAACTAAACTCCCTTTAGATCCGCAATTTAAAAACTGTACAATCAATGTGTTATCATCATCCCTATAAATAAGTCTATCTCCAGGTTCATAAGCATCTTGTTCTTCCATCAAATTTTTATTATTACGCTGTATAAAAATCTATTCCCTTAACAATATTCTTTGAGCATAACAATCCTTAAAAGCCCCATCTCTTTCAAGATTCATGGCAAAAGGGGCATCTATAAAGTTCACGTCTTATACTGAAACTATAACTAAGCTGTTAAATCTTTTAAAATTGGGAAAAGAGATAAAAAAATATGACAAAGTAGTTCTAAAAGTCTCCTTAAACTACTCTCAGTATCCCCAATTTGAAGAAACAGAGAAGGCTTCCACCGAGTTCATAGAATCTGTCCTGAAATTTGTTCTTGAAAATAAAAATCCTGTTGCAGAAGTCTTCATAGCCGAAGGAGCGGACGGCTCTGATACAAATGAGTTGTTTGACAAGCACGGCTTTAGGAACCTTGCAGAAAAATATTCAGTTGGATTAGTAGACTTAAACAATACAGAGACAGAGGAAACATACAACAAGAACTTCACGAAATTCACATCAATAATGTATCCCAAAATTCTAAAGGAAAGTTTTGTAATTTCTCTTTCAAGGCTCTCTGAAGACCCTGAAACAGATCTCCACGGCTCTTTATCAAACATGCTTGGAGCTTTCCCCTCAAAGCACTATTCGGGATTTTTTTCCTCAAAGAAAAATAAAATTAGAAAGTGGCCGATAAAATACTCAATAAACGACATAGTTCATTGTAAAGTCCCTGAATTTGCAGTAATAGATGCTTCAGACAAAGGATATATTCTTGCCGGCCTTCCTTTTGAAATGGACAAGCAGTCATCCAAGCTTTTAGGCATGGAATGGAAAGAAATTCCTTATCTTCGCCTTCTTAACGATTCTCTTCAGGAAGTTGAAAACGCACAGCAGATACAGTAAAATATATTAATTCACTTTGTTCTTTATATTAATGAAGCGCTCAGTAAGATTGTTCATAAAAGGCTCGGTGCAGGGCATTTTCTTCAGGCAGTTTATCAAGGAAAATGCAGACAAGCAAGGCATAAAAGGTCACGTTAGAAACCTTGAAGACGGGCGCGTGGAGGTCTTTATAGAAGGAGATCAGGATAAAGTAGATTCCATGATATCTCTCTGTAAGCAGGGCCCGCAGCACTCTCAAATCCGAGGCGTGGAGGAAAAGGAAGAAAGATTCCAGGATTTCAAGGATTTCAAGATAATAAGGTTCTGAAAGTACAGCAGAAAGATTTATATACATACATACATGTATATATACATGACTAAAATAGTTTCGCTGTCAGATGAAGCATATAATGAACTCAAAAAGATTAAATTAGAAAAATCTTTTTCTGAAATAGTAATAGAGTTGACAAAAGAAAAAAAGAAGGACAATTTAATGCAGTTTGCGGGTATTTTAGATGATAAAGATGCAGAAAAAATAAAGAAGAAAATTTACGAAGAAAGGAAAATTCCATCAAGGAGATTTAAATAATGGTTTGCATTGATTCAGACATTCTCATAGAATTTTTAAGGAATAATATCCAAATTGTATCAAAGATAAATAGGCTGAAAAATTCAGGTGAAAACTTAGCAATTACATCCATAAATTCTTTCGAGCTTTTTAAGGGAATATCCGCAATTTCAGGAATGCCTAAGGAGAAAATTGCAGAATTTATATCTAACTTTTCTTTATATAATTTTGATTACGATTCATCGAGAAAAGCTGCAGAAATATTTAACGATCTCAAGAAAAATGGAGATATAATAGAACTTCCAGATATAATGATAGCTTCAATAGCTCTGACTAATAACGAAAGTATTTTTACAAATAATAAGAAGCATTTTGAAAGAATTAAAGAGCTAAATTTAATTTAAATGTAGAGTCAAGAAACAAGCAATTTTTCTAAAACTATTTAAAGCTATTTTAACATTTAAAAGAATGGGAAGGCAAGATCAAATAATATCAGAAAGACTAAGAAAATTAAAGTCCCTTAAAGCTCAAGGCATAGAGCCTTATCCTTCTAAGTTCGAAGTAAAAAACTATTCTTCTGAACTGCAGGAAAAACACAAAAAGTTAAAATCAGATTCAAAGTCAAAGGATAAAGTTAAAATTGCAGGCCGGCTTCTAAGCTCAAGAGATTTGGGAAAAATAGCATTCGGAACTCTCCAGGACGGAAAAGGAAGGATACAAATTCTTTTCCAAGATAAGGACACTCCAAAAAAAGTCTTTGAGTTTTTTAAAAAATATGTAGATTCAGGAGATTTTATTGGCGTCGAAGGCACAATCTTCCGAACCAAACGAGGAGAGTTGTCTGTAATAGTAAAATACTTAACTTTGCTGTCAAAGTCAATCCTTCCCCTGCCTGAAAAATGGCACGGCATTCAAGACGAAGAAGAAAAGTTAAGAAAAAGATACTTGGACATTTTAATGAATCCGGAAATAAAAGATCTCTTCGTAAGAAAAAGCAAGTTCTGGCAGGAAGTGCGCTCTTTTCTTTTAAAAAAAGGATTCTTGGAAGTTGAAACTCCTGTTTTGGAAACTTCGGCAGGCGGAGCATCTGCAACTCCATTTGCAACGCATCACAATGCCCTTAACACCGACGTCTTTCTAAGAATTTCAATGGGAGAGCTTTGGCAGAAAAGATTGATGGTTGCAGGTTACGAAAAGACTTTTGAAATTGGGAGGCAATTCCGCAATGAAGGAATGGATGCCGAGCATCTTCAGGATTATACTCAAATGGAATTTTACTGGGCATACTCAAATTTTCAGGATGGAATGAATCTTGTTAAAGAATTATATAGAACACTGGCAAAATCGGTTTATAAAACACTAAAGTTTGAGCGCTCCGGGCACAAGTTTGACCTAGGAAAGGAATGGAAAATAATAGATTATGCAGCCGAGGTTAAAAAACAAACCGGAATTGACATATGGAAAGCCTCGAAGCAGGAATTGGAATCTAAGCTAAGTTCATTAAACGAAGAATTTTCCAAAGGCCTTGAGAAGCCTAGATTGGTAGATATTTTATGGAAGCACTGCAGAAAAAAAATATCCGGACCTGCTTTTCTTACTGGACAGCCTGCTGAAATCTCTCCTTTGGCAAAACGCTCTTCCAAAGATCCAAGAAAAGTTGAGCAGTTTCAGATAATTCTTGCAGGAAGCGAGATGGGAAACGGTTATTCTGAACTTAACGACCCCATAGACCAGGAACAGCGTTTTATTGAACAAATGAAAATGAAAGACCTTGGGGATTCAGAAGCACAATCACATGACTTTGATTTTGTTGAAGCTCTAAAATATGGAATGCCTCCAACATGCGGTTTCGGCTTTTCAGAGCGCCTTTTCTCTTTTTTTGAAGGCAAGCCAATTAGAGAAACAGTTATTTTTCCTTTGATGAAATCCCAGAATAAAAATGAAACTTCCAATAAGTAGAGAACAGGCGTTGGAGCTTGTTAAAAAATATAATTCAGATAAATCCGATTTAAATCATTATTTGGAAAGCGAGGCAGTTATGCAGGAATTAGCTAAAAAATTGGGAGAAGATATAAAATACTACGGAATGTTAGGTCTTGTTCATGATATAGATTGGGGAATAACAAAAGACAACTCCGTTGAACATTTAACCAAAGCTCCTAAAATACTAAAGAACTCTGGATTTGACAATGAATTTATTGAAATTGTTGTTTCTCATGGATACGGCTTTCCATGTGCGGGATTAGAGAATAAAAAAAGAACGAAGAAAATTGAGCATGCCCTAGCAGCTTCTGAAACTATTACAGGTTTAATTCATGCTTATGCTTTAATGCGCGGAACAATAGATGGAATGGATGCTACAGGCTTAAAAAAGAAATTCAAGGACAAAAGATTTGCGGCTGGAGTAAGTAGGGAAATAATAAGCGAATGCGAGATACTTGGAGTTACTCTAGATGAATTTTTTTCATTAGCCATAGAAGCAATAAGAAATATAAAGGAGCAAGTCGACTTAAAGTAAGAAGACAAAATGGTAGATTTAATAATAAAGAGCAAAATAAAATCAGCAGTTCCGGAAATGTCTGTTGCAGGAGAGGTTGCAGAAGCCTTAAACAAAAAAGTTCTGCAGATTCTTGACGATGCCTCCAAGCGCGCTAAACTCAACGGACGAAGAACACTTCAAGCTCGCGACCTCTAATTTTATAAACTCAAATCCTCTTTTTACTAAATGTCCAACAAGCAAAAGGGTTCTAATGCAGAAAGAGAATTGCTAAGGTTATTTACAGAGCACGGATGGCGTGCCGTTCGTGTCGCCGGCTCCGGTGTCAACGACGATTCTCCCTGCGACATGATTGCTGCAAAAGCAAAAAGAAAAGGTTTTTCCGTTGAGGCAAAATCTTCAAAAAAATCAACAATTTACATAACAAAATCCCAAATACACGACTTCATGCTGTTCTCACATATCATAGGTTTAAAACCAGTTTTAGCAATTCGTTTTAATTATCAAGGCTGGCTCTTTCTTGATCCCAAGTTTCTGAAAGACTCCGGAAAAAACTTTGCCGTATCGTTGAAGAATGCGCAGGAAAACGGAAAGAGATTTAGCCAGTTCTTCGAGGCCTAATTAAGAATCTTTCTCTATAATCATTTTCTATCATCCTAAAAAGACCAGCTGTTTCATATCTACCATCACTTTCAGCTTGCAATCTATCAGCAACAATAACATTAAAGAAGAGATTCTCTCTTCTTTCAAATGGAACCTCTCTGAGTATATATGATTCAAAAAGTCTAATTTTTAGAGCAATTATTCTATTGGGACCTTTAATCTTACTAAGAGCATAATATCTTCCAATTAACCTTCTGTCTCCCCACTCTCTAACGCCCGTCATAAAAAGAATTCAAACTAATCATATAAAAATCTATCCATTTCCAAGCGTTACAGCACTAGCCACAACACTGCACTCATTTGGCCCAGGCTCATTGCCTTGATCGTCCCTACACTTTATATAATAAGTTGCAGTTGGCTTCCATTCGGCAAAATGCACGTTCTTAATCTCAGGGTTCGAGTAAATCAAAGCCAATCCTTCATTAAATACATAATTGCAGCTTTGTATTGAGTACACGCATTGAGCATCTTCATTTGTAACAACCTTCAAAGCGCTCTCCGTGCTGTCTCTGTAAACTCTGCTTATTTCAGGAGCGCTCCTATCTATGAATACGTTAAATCTAGTTTCCGCTTCAGCAGCATTTCCCCCGGCATCTATGCATCTAAAGTGGTATTCATAATTACCGCTTGTCAAATCCAATAGTTGTTTATGTACAAAGTTATTTGTTTCAAACATAGCAATGAAAGTATCAGGCTCTCCAGTTGGAGAGAAGTAGCAAATTGCCTTTCCTTCATCAGCTCCATCATCCGTTCTTACACTTAATTCAATTGGAACTGTGTCTGTGCTTCCTCTTATCGTTTCATTAGGACCTACGCTTAGGATATTCAATGGCTGTGAACCGCGTAATGTCAATGGGAAGCTTGCAGTATTTACATTCCTGTCGTTTTCCGCCTTATCCGGCTGGTCTTTGCATCTAAAGTAAAACTTATTCTCCTGCTGGTTTTGTATCCCACTTAAATCCCCAGAACAAGTGTATTGCAAATCTGCATTAACCTGGAAGCTTTCAGTATTGCAAGTCATAGTATTCTCCATATCCTCAAACGCTTTGTCCTGTCTGCTCCACTTGCACTCGCTCGGCTCGTTAGTATAAACCTGTATTGGAACATTATCTGCATTATACTGAACTGGAGATTTATCGGTAATTGAAGTTCCTTCAATTATCGGCGGCGTCGTGTCCGGACTTGGATCAACGCAAAACTCAAACACAAACTCATCAACGTTTACATTTCCTTCAGCAGGATTTACATTTCCATTTCCATCCATGCATCTCACATAAAGATTGAAAGTTCCATCATTTGCAATTAATGGAGAGGCTGATTGTCCCGCGTCTGGTCCTGGAAGCCTCATCTTTTGCGTGTGATTGTATCTAAAGTAATTGCTTTCTCCGAAATAAAATTGCATTTCTGCAAATGTAGCATTTCTATTCCAATCAATCTTGCATTGAGATGGCTCATTCAAAAATATTCCAAATTCTAATGGAGTGTATGCCTGCAAACATCCATTTCCTCCTCTAACAATTTTAACTCCCCTGCTTGGGGGCCTTATTGCATTGTCTGGAATGTATTTCAAATCTCCTGGTTTCAAAGCGTCTATCCAAGGCTGTATCGTAGGACTTGTAACATCTCCTGGATTTACCCACGCGCACCTTTCCTCTGCCGTTCCTGCATTCAAAATCTGGCACGCCTGCCCCAAAGACTTGCATCTATACTCCGAACAAGGCCTAAATGGATCCTTATTGCATTCCTCACACTTCGCTCCTCCTATCGGAGGCTCAAACGGCAAGCACGAAAATTGAATTATCTGCTTTTTCTCCTTTTTATACATGAAGATGAATATTGCTGCACCGACACCTATTCCAATCGGCAATGCATATTTTGTTAAACTTGGAAATAACTTAAGACTTAAAGACCTATAAACAGCAACTCCTCCAAACGCAGCTAAACTTAACGCATTCGTAGTTCCTTTATCCAATCCAAACATCCCTCCAATCATCTTAACAGCCAACGCCGCCACTCCACCCCATATTAATCCAGATAAAAGTGCTGCAAATGGCCCAGGTGATGTTCCAAGCGGAGTTTTTCCGAATATAGAATCTAGGATTCCACCAGAAGAAGCTGGAGTATTTGCAGATTTAACAGCACTTCCCACAGTATCAGTAGAAGATCCTGTAAGAGTTTGTGTTGCTCCAGAAGCATCTTTTAAAACAATAGTTGTCTCTTCATTAAGAACATTCCTAGAAACAACACTAACACCATTACCCAAATTTTGTCCCGCAGCCAAACTTCCTAATTCAGCAGTATTCCCAGCTAAACTATTTTTTAATGCAAAACCCGCACTTTGTGAAATATCAACACCAGAATCTTTGGCAACTTTTGCAGCCTCCTCATAGCTTAATCTTTCACCCCCTAAAGCATACTCTAATTCCCCATTTTGGTAGCTCTCTCTAAACAAAACATCGTTTCCCCCGTAATTAATATATCTATCATTAGCATATCCTGCAGAGGCTACGCCAGGACCACTACTGGGGTTATTGAAAAAGGCAGATGCTGTAGACACTTGAGAGATTAAAAAAGAAAAAGCAAATACAAATACAAATACAATAAATATCTGACCAATAGCAATGTTATAATTTAAAACCAACCCCTTTTTTATCATATTCTATTAATAGAAAGCCCACTTATAAATATTTTGAGAGTGTTGTAAAAGAAGTTTCCAGACTTTTTAAACTAATAATACTATAATTAGTCCATGTTTTCTTTTCCTTTAATAGCCCTTTCAAATAGCTTCTTCACTTCTGGAGATGCAGTATTTGGATCTATAGAATATACTTTATTATCTGGAGGAGTATATCCTCTAGGATAACCATTTTGCTGTGGTTGTGGACTGCTATAAGGATTATTATGCGCCTTGTAGTCTTCAACAAGCAAAGTGCTCCCCACCTCTGTTACAAATGTCTGTCCTTTTTGTGTAATTTCACATCCCCCACTAACTATCCCAGCCAAGCCAAGAACAACCGCTCCTGCAATATCTCTCAATTTCTTCATGTAAAATAAAGGCTCCAGAAGGTTTTTAAACTTTGTGATTACTGAAAGGTAAGAACAAAAACCAAGAACATAAGACAAATTTTATAAGTTAAAATAAATTAATACAGAAATGAATGTTAAAAACTATGAACTTGTTTTTGATAAAGTAATCCTGAGACAAATTAAAAAAGCCTCTAAAAACCAGCAGATAAAATCAATTCTAACAAATATATTAGACAAAATAGAAGAACTTGGACCAAGAGCAGGAAGTCTTCTTGACTCAAGATTATCGCTCTATGAATTAAAAGTTATGCACCCTCCTATAAGGCTTTATTTTAAGCACGATCAAAGTACAAATGAAATCTACATATTTGAATACGAGATGAAAACTTCCAAGGAAAAACAACAGGACACAATCAACAAATTAAAAGATAAAATATCAAAACCCTAAATCTTCTCTCGTATATTTCTCGCCCTTTCTAATATTATTCTCAAACTCCAACAATCTCTTATAAATCTTTATATTCCTAATCACATTTAATGCCTCTTTCATTCTTTCGTACTCCTCCCTAGAAATTGTTACCTTTTCCATGTCATATCTTAATCCATGCCATTTTTATATTTTTCCTATTTCTTCCCCTCCAAATTCAGCCAATTTTTTCTTATCCGCCGCTCTTCGTAATCTTAAACCCAGGTTTGTAGCCTTCCTGTCCAACCCAATTAACCTTCGGCCCGCAGTCTCCAAGTGCAGTGCAGATATCACTTCTTTCTTTTTCCCACCCTTCATCCAAACACTCGCAATTTTCAATGCACTTTTCTCCCCCGAATAATCCTTTTTCAAACGAAACTATGCACGCCGCATTTCCCTGCGAGCATATTCCTTTTGCTTCTCCCCCTCCCCAGAATTTCAATCCCGGAGGATCTTTTGGCAGGCAAACTCCATTTTGAATTTTCCCCTTTCCATCTTCGGTTTTTTTAGCTTGGAATTCAACTCCCGGCTGCCAAAAGCAATCTCTTCTATCGCTGTTTTCACAATCTATCTTTTCAGTTTGCGCCGTGCAATCCTGCCATCTGTTTACCCTACATGCCGCCTGTGCAAAATCCCCTTGAGAAGTTTCAATCTTGTCTTCTATGCATTCATGCTGTCTGAAATCTGCACACTGCTCCAAAACTTCCTCTCCATTTATGCAAATATGCTTGAAGAATCTGCTTCCAACTGAACTCTCTCCTTTTCCAGTCGTTCCTTCATCATTGTAAATGCACCAGCTCTCTCCGTGCTTGTAAGATTTCCCATTTTGAGTGCTCTTGCAATTTAAATCTGCGCAAATATTATCTCCATACGTCGGCTTTGAACCTCCGGCTGTACCTGCGTCCCTGCAAAATGTTCCAAGCAAATAATTACAGCTTCCGCAGTTTTGTGAGTTTGCATTTGCGCTCCCTAAGCCACAGCTCTCACTCTTGTCTTTTACATTGCTCCAATACTCTTTATCGCTTACTTTTGAAGCATCATAAATGTTTGCAGGATTTCCGCACGTATCTATAAAATAAACTTCATCTTTTCCAGGAGAGCAGACAGTATTTCTTGTTGGTCCGCAGTTAGTTCCTAATTCTTCAGCAGAGCACAATTTTCCGACGTGGAATTCTCCTTTAACTCCCGTTCCGTTTACTCCGCTTCCTAAAGTGCACTCCTCTCTTGTTGTAAACTTGCACGTTCTGTCAAATTCAAAATCATAAACACAGGCTCCTTTGTCCTGATTTTGCACGCTTAAGACGCATTGAACTTCATCTTTAATATTTTTTTTATAGTTAGTTTGCAATCCTAAAAATCCAGATAATCTTTTGCACCTGGTTAATGTAACAAAAGCTGCCTGATCTCCCAAAACACAACATCCTAAGTCGCATTGTGCAGGCTTTTCTTCACTCCAAACTCCTCCTTCTGCATTGCATACATTTTGAGGAGTATTATCCAAGCAAGTTCCTTCGCTAGAATCAAAGCAAAATCCCTGCCTGCAATAACTCGTGCTTTCGCAGGCGGTAGGAACCTGCGTTGAGTCAGAAGCGCATTCCTCGGCTGGGACATCCTGGCAGAACAGCCCTGAAGTTGTTTTTTCACAGCACACCGTTGCAGTATTTCCGCTTACCTGCGGATTATTATTTTGAGCCGCCAAAACTCCGCCTATTCCCAATAAAATAAATATTCCAAAAAGTAGCATAAACAAAAATATCAAAAAGTCCTTGCGTTTGTTTTGGACTTTTGGATGCTCGAAGTGTTCCACGCACTGAAGTGTGTGGTTTGGCAAACACTTCGACATCATAGTTTTAATTTTCTTTATCATCTTTTACCTCCCAAATTATAGTTATCTATAAAACCCCATCTTAATCTATCATCTAAATTATAAATCATCATTCTAATCCATATCCCGCCGGCCATGCCAGGCTTCTTGATGCGAACGTAAAGCTTTCTTTTGTTGTAACATCGCTGACTGTGTATATCGTGGATCCCTCTCCAAATTTCTCTTTTTGTATTTTCAAATTAGGATAATATTGAGTATATAAAGTTGTTTCAGAATCTCCATAAGTTGATTCAAATTCAATAATGCTTGTCGAAGTCAGAAGCAAGTCGTACATTTCGCTTCCAAGGTCAACTTCAAAACTCTTAAAAGTCTCCGTAGAATCCTTGGATATTGTCATAGGAGCCAAAAAGTTAATTTTTATCCTATGAGGAGCTATCTCTACTTTTGTTTCAGGCTGAGATGCAGAAACACTAAATCCTTTTCTTTCATACTCTGCTTTTAACTTATTTACACAATCATTTGCCTTTGGTCTTAATAGCTCTTCTAATTCTTTTTCAAAATGCTCCTTTAACAACGGCTGTTGAACAACACATGTTTTGTAGAACTCCGAGTTATAACACAAGTATTTTATCTTAACTCCATTGCTTAATATAAATCCTTCAGGATTTGCATATCCTCCTTGGGATGCCAATAAGTCAACGGAATCTTTAACGTCTCCGCCTATGCAGCTTTGCAGGAATTGTGCAGGATTCACATCATTTGAGAAAACTCTCCCTATATTTGGCTTATAAACAAAGAAAAAAATTATCGCAGCAACAATAACTATGGCAATTATAACAAATATAGTAACCTGCCCTCTTTTTCCTCTTTCTAGCATCTTCATTTTAACATTATTTTGTTTATAACCTTTATGCTCCTCCTTTAAGTATAATACTGCACGCCCCAGGCGCATTGTCAAACCTGTCTTTGCATTTAATATAGTGCGTTTTCCCTGAATCAAATTCCGAACTATGAACTAAATCAACTCCGGACATTAATGTTCCATTTATAAATTCAAAGTTGCACAAATCTTTCTTTTTGCTCTCTCCTGTAATAAATGAACATTCGCTCGGCTCATTTGTTATAACGATCAAATTTCCTGTGTTGTAAACTCTGCTTATTTCAGGAGCAGACGTATCTATCAAAATATTAAACTCCGCAGTCTGGCTTGCAATATTTCCCGCTTCATCCTCGCACACAATTGGGAGCTCTTTTTCTCCAGCTGTAAAGCTTTGGAATACCTGCCTGTGCTCATTTCCAAGAGTATCATAAAACTCAATTAAATTATTCCCAATTCCGTATTTGCATATTGCATTTCCATCAACTCCTCCGGATGTTCTAACAATAACCTCAACACTCACCGGTTCAACACCTGCCGAAATTGTCCTATTATTTGGAGAAATTGAGTCAATCTTTAAGTTTGTCCTCGACCTCTTCAAATTAACTTGATAACTCTCCGAATTTGTATTTCTATCTCCTTCTTTATCCGTTCCTGAAAGCCAAGGCTGATCTTTGCATCTTACATAATACTTATTCTCCTCTGTTGTTATACCTAGTGTTCCCTCGCACTTAAATCCATAAAACTCTTGGTTGGCAACATCATTTGCGCATTCAAACTCGTTCAGCATGGAATCATAAGTCTTATCTGTGCTGTCCCACTTGCACTCGCTCGGCTCGTTTGTCCATATAGTAACTTGCTGCTCAGTCGCATTATAAGTTGTATACTCTCCCAAAGGTTCTTTCTTTGTTATTAACGGCGCAGTTATATCATCCCCTGGCTTTACGCAAAAGTTAATTACATATTCATTTATATTTTCATTTCCAGTTCCATCAGCGCATCTGACATACAAACTATAATCTGCTCTTCTATTCGGATCATATCCTGGAATTCCCAAGCTTTCCAAACTAGGAATATTTAATGTTTGCGTGTGATTCCACAAATATAAGTTTCTTCCTCCAAAATCAAACTCCATTTCTTCAAAAGTATTTGTATGCAAAGTATCAAATCTGCACTGCCCGGGCTCGTTCAAAGATATTCCAAATGTCAACGGCTGATATGCTTTAACGCATCCATCTTCCACATTGGATTTTATTTTATATCCATTTTCACTAACATCGCTATACTCAAATCCATCTGCCAAAACAATTTCCAATGGACTTATTCTAGGAGAGGTAACATCATTCGGAGAGATATTAATGCATAATTCTTCTCCAGTCCCTTCATTTTCAAACTCGCAAGTCTGCCCTAAACTCTGGCAAGTATATCTTGAGCATGGCAATCCATCCTTCCCACACTCCTCACAGTTCTTTCCCCCTCTAGGAGCCTGCCACGGCTGGCATGAAAAGTCAACAATAACTTGCTTTGTTTTTCCAACACCCATTAATTTAAACCAAACTATTATCAAAACTACTGCAATGATTAAAATAGGTCCTAAAATAGTTGCTCCAGCAAATAAACCTCCCCCAGCTCCAATTCCTGGAGTTACAGCAGCATATCCAACAATAGCTCCTCCAATTGCACCCGCGCCCAGCAATGCGTAAGTCGTCATAGGGCTTAATCCTGGTCCAATTCCAGTAAACTTAATCAGCAACGAAGTCGCCGCCAATCCAATTGCTCCTCCGGCTAATACTCCTCCCATTGCTCCCAATGCCGGCGACGCTGATCCTCCCCCAAAAAAAGTCACCGCTTCTCCAGAAGCAGCTCCCAAACCACTAGTAATTCCAATTCCAGAAAGACCAGCAACTCCAAAATAAGCCGCAGCCAATACTGGAATCCCAACCATTCCCGCAGTTAATAAGCCCATCATTGTCGCTGCCTTGCTAGCATCCTCCGGAGTTTTCGCGCTTCCCAATCCTCCAGGAATTCCTAGCGCTCCATAAAAGTCTTTCAGGTTTCCAGGCTCCGCAACTTTTCCTTTCTTTACATCGGAATACTTTGAGATGCCTGCAATATAGCTTTTGCTTAGCTTTGGAGCTCCGTGAACTTTATATCCCTCTCCTAAATCTCCATTATAATTTACGCTTAAGCCGCAGTCCCCTAATGACATGCAAAGGTCATTCATCTGCTCGGTAAACTTGCCTTCCTCGCAGTCGCAGTTTGCAACGCATTGCCAGCTTCCTGTTTCTTTCTTTACATAAATTACCGTGCATTTTTGAGAGGCGATTGAACAAACTCCCTCTGCAGTTTCTCCATTTGTTCTTAAGTCAAATCCAGCAGGATACTTAGGAGCGCATATATTGAACTTGAAATTATCTGCAATATTAACTTCCTTTACAAAACAATCAGGATTTTGCGTACATTTGTCATCTCTTTTTTCCTTGGACTTTTGATTATTTTTAACATTTGTATTATATTCAAGGCATTGTTGCCATCTGTTTAACCTGCATGCAGCAGATGAAAATTCTCCTCCTCCGGCTTTTTTAGTCTGCTCCTCAACGCAAATTTCATTTCTATAGTCGGCGCATGCTTCAGTCCTGATTTCTGCATCCAAGCAAACCTGCCTAAAGTGCCTGCTCCCTGGAGTATCCGTCGCCCTCAATTTATTTCCCGAGCCTTTGTCAGTTCCTATGCTTCCTTGATATTCGCACCAACTTTCCCCATTTACTCTTTTTTGCCCATCCTTATCCGTGCAGCTCAAGTCCCTGCAGACATAATCTATACTCCCATCTGATAATTTTTCGTTTGCAGTTTTCTCTCCGCAAATACTTCCCATAATGTAATTGCAATTCCCGCATGTATTTTGATTTTTTAATCCGTTTGTTTCAGTTCCTATTGAACAACTATCTGCCTTTCCAAGTACCTTCCCATCATTCCAACTCTTCCCCTTATTTGCATCATAAATATTCTCCTTGTTTCCGCACGAATCAAACCAATACAATTCATCTTTGCCTTCCACGCAATTCGCACTTGCTTGTCTCTCGCAATTTGTATCCAAATCTGAATTTGAGCATAGCAATCCAACTTTGAATTCTCCTCCAATGCTCAAGCACTGTGCTTTTGTTGTGAATTTACACGTGTTTTCAAATTCCTCTTGAAAAACGCACGCGCCTTCTTCCTGGCTGTTTGCTAAAATAAGGCATTGTATTTCCGTTCTTATTTCCGGCTTAAATTCTTTTTCCAGTCCAAGAAGTTCTGCCTGTCTTCCGCACTGCCTGTCTGAAACAAATTGCGTCTGGTCTCCCAAAACACAGCAACCCTCTCTGCATTGCGGAATATTTTCAAATGGGTCAGGAAACCATTTTCCTTCAAAGTTTTCACATTCTTTCTTAGGGCTTCCTGCTTGGCAGGTTCCCTCAAGCTCATCATAGCAGGTTCCTATTTTACATTCCGCAACTTTGTCTCTCCCGCTTGGAATGCAAGACCCGTCGCAAAGTTCATTGCAGGCCGCTGCGTCTTCAGCATCAAATACAGGGTATTCTTGGCAAATCGATCCGTCTTTTGCCTTTACGCAGGTGTAAACAGCAGCCGCCGCAGAAACAAAATTCTTATCGCTAATCAACAATCTTAAAAGTTTAGCATAAATCTTTTCTAAATTATTTTCTTCTGTAACAAACTTGACTTTGCCTTCACTCTCGTGTATTATATATGCAAAAGAAAAGCTCATGCTGATAATTAAAAACATTTCAATTAAACTCGTTCCTCTTTTGTTAATCATATTCCTGGCGGTATAGCACAGCTCCTTATAGCTATATTCATCTCCTTGTCTGAATATTTATCTTTAATAGTATAAATCTTATTCGAATTTGAATCTGAAGTTTTTCTTATGCCAAACCTTGTATGTAAAACCGAGTATCCCACATATTCAAAGTAGCAATACTTGGCTTCCTGGCTTGCAATTTCAATTGCTACATTTGCAATATCATAAATAGAATTTATTACATTTATCTCAAAATTCTCAAATGTCTTCGTCTCTGAATCTTTGGAAATTGTAACTTTCCTGTCAATATTCAAGATAACTCTGTTTGGTCCAAGATTAACATCAATTTCCATATTGCCTAAAGTGATATCGCTGTTCTTCCTTTCAACATCAGCTTTTAAATTTGAAAAACAATTCTCAATCTTCGGCATTATGTATTTTTTAATCTCGCTTCTCAGTTCATTTATCAAAGCAGGATGCTGGTTTATGCACGATTTGTAGAAACCTTGATTCTCGCATAAATAGGCTACGTTTATATTATTAAACAAAATAGTATTATTTGGACTTACAAATCCTCCTTGTGGAAGCATTAAATCAACAGCCTCGTTAACAGCCTTTTCAGAACAGCCCTGTATAAAACTTTCCGGACTAAAGTCCTGCCCATTTAGAATTGTTGGTTTTCTTTCCAATGTAAAGAATAAAATCATGCTTCCAACTAAAGCCATCGCAATAATAACCCATATGACTACCTGCCCCTTTTTATTTCTTATTTCAGCCATAATGTCACACCTTCTTTTTTAATTCGCCTGACTTTTCCCTCAACAAGAAGTTCAAGAAGATATTTATCAGCAGTATTCCAAGAAATTTTTAACGCCTTAGCTATATCATTGCTAGTTACCACTTCCTCTTTTTTTATTATTTCTAATATTTTCTCATTATGATTAATCATATTATTAGTAATATGTATAGTATATTACTTACAATATTAATTAGTAATATTATCTATTTAAAACCTTTCTCTATAATTTATTCTCTTAACCGAATAAGTATTTGATTTCAATTATCTTTATATAATTCTTATAGCATAAATAAGAATGGACAAGTCCAAATTGGGTTTAGTTCAAGTATTCTGGGGAAACGGAAAGGGAAAAACAACATCTGCTTTAGGTACTGCCCTCCGCGCCTGCGGAAATAATTTCTCTG
>CAYNKB010000004.1:0-78 GCA_964397725.1 Candidatus Woesearchaeota archaeon
TCCATTGCCTCGTGCATGGTTGAACGGTCGTGCTCGCTCATTTTTTCTATTTCATCAATGCAGACTGTTCCTTTATTG
>CAYNKB010000004.1:88-3917 GCA_964397725.1 Candidatus Woesearchaeota archaeon
TTTTTCAACTACGTTTTCTATGGTCTGCATCCCTCCAGGATTTGTCAGAAGAAGACTTTTTGGAGAAACGCACAAGCCTGCGGCAGTTGCCGCTTTTCCGGAAACGTAACGGCCTTTTGGAGCTATAACAGAAGTAAATTTTAGCATTACAGATTTCGCCACTCCGGGGTCTCCTACTAAAAGAACGTGCATGTCACCCCTTGTTGAGCCCTTGTCGGATTTTATTTTTTTGACGCCCCCAAATAACTGCAATAGAATAGCTTCTTTTATTCTTTCAAAGCCGTATACGCTTGGAGCTATGCTCTGTGAAAGTCTTTTGAAAAGGTTTTGGTCTGCCGCGAGTTCTAGGATTTGCTTCATATCTTCTTCCGAGATGTTTAAGTCTTCAAAAGATTCTTCCAATGGAATTATGTTGTTTGCTTCTATTGCTATATCAAATCTTGTTGAGATTGAGCCAGTTTGCAATGGAACGGGGACTTCTTTTAATATTCCATATATTCTAATTTTGCTTCCGGGAGTTGTACGCTCCTCCATTTTTGGATCAACAAGATCCTCTTTAAGGAAGATGTTAATTCTTCTCGGCTGTTCTCCTCCGTCCAATGAATCAGGAGATTCTTCTATTACAAGCCTTTGAACATCAACCATTTCTTTTGACAAGAGCTTGAAGGCGCCTTTCCACTGGCAGGAACAACGCGAAGGTTCACGAAATTTTCTGTCAACCTGCAAAACTGAAAGAATTGCTCCGCAGTTCGGGCATTCAAACTTTGCATTTACAACCTGCGGGCGGACGTCTGATGCTTGGCGGACTATTCCTTCAACCCAGAGTATTTGATCTAGGTGCTTTGACCTGATGCTTCTTATTTTTATTTTTGAGGTTTCCGGAAGGTTCTGAAGGCGGATTCTCGGCTTTTCTACAAGTCCTGATTCTTCCAACGCGACTTCCATCAGGCTTATTGTTTCTTCAGGACTTTCTATTATTTTTTCTGAGAGAAAGGGGGAAAACTGGGATAATTGTGAGAAGTCCAACTGCATTACTCTTTTTCCCGAACGGATAGACTCTCCAAGCTGTTTTTTTGATGAATCAAAGAAGTTTTTCGCCTCTAAAATAAGCTCTTCACTCTTTTTCTTGTCCATAGCTTTTCTGGGGGGGTTTGGCTTTAAATTGTTTATTGTCCTTAGATAGAGGGTTTTTTAGGGAGTTTCTATTTAGAAGGAGTGCTTTGAGGAATTACAAACCAATAAGGATTATTATCTGTTCTTTCCTGAATTATTTCAGGAGTTGAGGGTTCCATTGTTTTTATCCTTCTATTTGAGTTTAGAGGGTGGGGACTAGATACTTGACTATATGGGATTCTTCTTTCGAGCCTGGCTCCTAATTCTATTTGTTCTCCTGCTATTTCTCCTTGTAAGATATAGGTCCATATAGTATATTCCGACGCTCCAGTTCCTCCAAAATTTGGTTGGGGTTGTCCGAGTTCAGTGCCTTCTGTTTCTAGCTGTAAATTAGCATAAGAATTATCCTGCAAAATTAAGGTTTTTCCTTTTTCTCCTCCTAGTAATTTTTTTATAGGGGAAAGGTGGTTTTCCGCAACAAATTGACGGGCTAATTTTTCTAATGAAAAACTGGGAAATGAAAAAGTTGAGAATAAATTATCTATATTCAATAATGGTGATGTTTCGGGCATTTAAGTTAATATTGGAGCAGGTATTTAAAGACTTATTCAATTGCGTAACGAAGAAGGGCTCCGACGCCCTTGGTTAAGTTGAAGAATTGCTCTCCGTCCTGGTTTTCTGTTGAGATGACTACGACTTTTGAGCCGATTGTTTCCGCTTTTTCCTCCAACTCGCGAATTTGAGATTTTTCAAGTTTTTTTGATATGAGGAGAAGCTCTACGGCTCCGCGTTCTAGAGCAAGGAGTGTTTTTTCAAAACCATAAGTGGCTTTGTTTCTATCTTTTCCTAAAGTGTTAAAGAACTTTTCAAGAATATTTTTTTCCTTAATTAATTCCTGCTGAGCTATATCTTCCTGTGAGGATTCAACTAAGAGCTCCAAGCCGTGCTCGTCTACGTATCCTATGTCCTTTACGGCGATTACTTTTTCTTTTAGTTTTGTGACTAGCTGCCCTTCTTCAAGGAATTCTTCCTTTGTTGGAATAGGACCCCCAACTAAAATTCCTTTTAACCTTGGCATTTCAAAGAAAACTTCTTTCATCATTTCTGCGACTCTTCTGAAAAATTCTTTTGCCAAGCCTTCGGTAACGCGATGGTATCTTTGGGAAGATTGTCCTCCAGCTCTGACTTTTCCAGGAACTCCAGAGGTTAATTTTCTTATAACACGGATTTGCTTTCCTTCCAAGATTCCTATTGTAGCCTGCTGGCGGTCTATTACTAAAAGCCCGAAGACTTCCTCAACTCCAAGCATTTCTTTTAACGGCTCTACGATGAATGTTTGGTCACAGCGGTAAAGGCGGACATTTAAAGGGCGAGGAGGCTCGTAAGCCCAAACTTGAATGTCCTGGATTCCTTCTTTATCCGAGATGTTTCCAGCGTATAAAGCTAATCCGTTTGGAGGGGTCTGTTTGAATTCTTTGAGCTTTCTGATTATCATTTCGAGAGCTGTTGTTACTGAGGTTCGGGTTTGCTTGGATTTTATGTTTGCTGCTGTTGATTTTTCAGCTTCTAATTGTTTTGAGACAAGATTTATGTTTTGAGATCCCGGCATTAAGACAGAGACAAGTTCGGTATGCCTGCCACGGATAGAACTAAGAAGTTCAACTAAGTCTTCAAGCTCCTGCTTTTGCTTGTAGTCTAGTTCTGCCATGATTATGATAGGTAAAATGGAGAGTTAATAAAATGTTTGATGCTACTTGAGATTGTGACAAGCCTTCAAGTCGGATTCAAAGGGCTTTAGCTCTTTGGGAATTGAAATTCCAGAAATAGATTCTTTTAACGAGATTCCTTCATCTTTTTTAGCTTTCCATATTTCACTATTAAATTGCATTATTACTCTTACTAGAGAAATATCTGATTTTCCTAAATTGGGCTTTGGAAACTCTGCTTTATGCAAATCTATATTTTTTTCGTTTGCAATAATAGAGGTTATTTGAGGAATTATAGGATATAAAAGATGGATTATTCTTTCAAGGATGAAATGCAATGTGTATTTTGCTGAGTTTGATTCTTCTTTAGAAAATAAGTTTTGCTCATTATAGGCACGGTTTTTTATTATTTCCAAGTAATGAGATGCAAATGTATCCCAGATTACCTTTCTTAGCTCTAAAGCCGGAGTATGGAAGTCGTATTCTTCATAGCTTTTGTCTGCTTTCAGGCTCAGATTTTCAATATAGTCTATAAATAACTTGTCTAAATTAGTTGAGGCTGGTTTTTTAGATGGCTTTTCAAATAAGGAAACAAATCTTGAGATATTTAGGAGCTTGTTTAATGTTTTGAGTTCTGCCTGAATTTTTTCCCTTGAGCATTTCAAATCCTGCTTGGCAAGATTTCCTTCTGTTGCGGACCAGAGACGGAGAGCTTCTGCGCCATAGTTGCTTAATATTTCCTGCGGGTTGATAACATTGCCGAGAGATTTTGACATTTTTCTTCCATTTCCATCTAATATGTGCTGATGAATCCAGACATCTTTGAAACAGGCTTTTTTTGTTTCTAAATAGCCGCGGAGTATTGTATAATAAAGCCATGTACGAACTATTTCTTTTCCTTGAGGGCGGAGAGATGCTGGAAAGGCTTTTTTAAAGAAATCAGAATCCTTCTTGTATTTTAAGATATAAAGTTCAGATATTGAGGAATCCATCCAGGTATCAAAAACGCG
>CAYNKB010000004.1:3927-22062 GCA_964397725.1 Candidatus Woesearchaeota archaeon
GGATTTCACCAACCCATTTTACTTTGAAATCCTTGACTTTCTTTCCTGTTGACTTTCCATTTTCAAAAACCTCAGAGTCTGAAGGAGGAGATTCTTTCCAAGGAGTGTAGTATTTTCCGGCAGGAGGCAAGGCAGTCAGGTTTTCTGAGTACCATAATGGGATAGGGGTTGCATAAAATCTTCTTCTTGAAATCGGCCAATCTATTGAAACGGAGTTTATCCAATCATCCAGAATATTTTTTGATTCTTTAGGATAGAAATTAATTTCTTTTGATATTTTTTTTAAATCTTTTAAGAAGATGAGCTGTTTTAAATAAAATTCAGGCATTTCAATAAATTCTATTTCTGCTCCAGAACGCTCTGATACTGGAGTCCGATGAGTTATTTGTTCCTGCTTTGCTATAAGTCCAAGGTTTTTTAGCTCCTCAGTTATATTTTCTCTGGCTTCTTTTACTTTTAAACCGCTTAGGAAACCTGCGTTTTCGTTCATTTTTCCGTCCTGATTTATTGAGATTATAGGCTGAATGTTCATTTCACGGAAGAATTGTATATCGGAGAGATCTCCTGCGGAGCACATCATTACAATTCCTGAGCCTTTTTTTGGGTCTGCCAGAGGATGGGACTTAATTTTTATTTCTTTTTTGAATATTGGAGAGATGGCATGCTTTCCTTCCAATTTTTTGTATCTTTTATCTGAAGGATGAAAGATTATCATTCCACATGAACAAATTAATTCTGGGCGAGTTGTAGCTATTATTAGTTCTTCTCCAGTTTCTTTAACTTTCCATTTAATGTGATTGAATGTGGATGGAATTTCTTTGTATTCTATTTCAGAGTCTGCTATAGTTGTTTGGAGTTTTGGATCCCAATTATTTATTCTTGTGTCTTCGTAGACTAGGTTCTTTTTGAATAATTCTATGAATGTTGCTTGCGTTAAGGCGCGATATTCTGGAGAGTCAGTCAGGTAGACTGAACCGACATGGGAACCTTCTTTGTATGAAGTAAAAGAAATTCCTAATTTTGTGAAAGAATCCACTGATTCAGCGGAAGTTTCTTTTAAGAGCTTTTCGCAATATTCTATAAATTTTTCTCTTCCAATTTTAAAAGGAGAGACATTAAATCTTTTTTCTGCTCCCATCTCTATAGGAAGGCCATTTCTGTCCAAGCCTAGGGGGAAGAGAACTTCAAAGCCTTTCATTCTTTTATAACGGGCGAAGAAATCCTGATAGGCATATGTAACTGCGTGCCCCATATGTATAGGGGCGTTAATGTATGGGGGTGGAGTGTCTATAGAGTAAATTTTTTTCTTTGTTGATTTATTGAACTTAAAGGATTCTGAATTTTTCCATATTTCCGTTATTTTCTTTTCAACTTCAGGGTTCCAGTTTTTTATGTCTTTTACACTTGGTATCATAACGGAGAGAAGAGGGAAGGTATTTTAAATATTAGGGTTTTTAGGCAGGTATGGGAAAGAAAGAGGAGTTTATTAAAATATTCAGGAAGGCGGAGAAGAGGTATGGAAAGAGCGAAAAGAGGCTTGCTGGCGAGGGGTGGGACAAAGACTGGCAAGTATTAATTGCTACAATTTTGTCTGCTCAGAGCAGGGACGAGACTACGATAACGGTTGCAGAAGAGCTGTTTAAGAGGTATGATAGCTTAGAGAAGTTAAGCAAGGCGAGATATAGCGATGTTCTGAGAATTTTGAAGAGTATGAATTATAATAGGACGAAGGCGAAGCATGTTATTGAAGCGGCAAAGTTTATTTTGAAAGAGTTTAAGGGCAAGATACCTGATGAGATTGACGAACTTGTTAGAATTCCAGGAGTCGGGAGGAAGACGGCTAATTTAGTTTTGAGCGAGATACATCATAAGGACGCGATATGTATAGATACCCACTGCCATAGGTTGTTGAATGTTCTAGAAATAGTTAAAACTAAGAATCCTGCAAAAACTGAGTTCGCGATGATGAAAATAGCACCTAAGAGGTATTGGTCGCGTATTAACAGAATTTTGGTTTTATGGGGTAAAGATGTAAGAGGTTATGATAAGAAAAAAATACTAGCTAAATTAGAGGATTGATTATATTATTTAATTTTTCGGCTTTTTTAGATGATGTGAATCCTATTTCTTTTTGGTATTTCAATAAGTTGTTATTTGATTTGTATATATCGAAATAATATCTATCCTTATTTTTTTTAACATATTTTTTAAGAGGTTGAGACTCTATTTCTATTTCTTTTAATAATGCTTTAATGACTTTTAAAATATTTTTTCTATCTTGGAATACTCTAATGTATTTTCTTTGTCTATCTACGGTACTTTCATCATCAAAGAAGGCTCTTAATAGCCCAATTTTAAATTCTTTGTTTGTTTTAATAATCTTTTGAGTTATTTTTTTAGTATTGCCTATTGCAAAATTGTCAAATATTTCATTAACAATAAGTCCGCATATTGTTGGGTAGAATAAGCCACAATTTCTGCCTTCTATTAGTTCATCAATCTCATTTAGTTTCCTATCCCACTTAGTATTCCCAAAATCAGGAGCTGCTTGCATCCATATTCTAGGTTTTACTCCAAAAATTTCTTTCATATGTGAAGAAAATTCTTTTAATAATTCTTTATTTGAATTTGAGAAGAAAACTTGTTGATATTTTGAATCGATAGAGCCGTCTCCTAATATATGTCCAACTATTGAACCTAATTTCTTGTCTATTTTTATAGGGAAATCTGGTTTTATTTCGCCTCTGCTTTGTCCTGCCTTTAAGGATATAATTTTAGATTTGGCTTTTTGCCAGTCTTCATTAGATAATTTTATTATTTTTATTAGTTTTTCTAAAGGAAGGGTTTTGTCATATGCTGTCCAACTATAAATAGTTAAACATGCTTTTTTGTTTTTTGTATATTTCATATTCAATTTTTTTATAAGCTTGGTATTATAATGGGGTTTGTTATCATTTGATATCTTTCTTAGCATGTCTTTCAAGTAGGATTTATCTATTTTAACATGAAAGTATCCAAAGTTTTTATAGAGATCTATAATATGAAATTCTTCTTTATTTATCATTATATAATATAATTTTTCACTATTTATATTTTTCTATAACACATGTTTATAGTATTATAAGATTATTTTTTTTATGGGGCAAAGATATAAAGGGAAGAGATAAGGAAAAGTTATTGTTAGGGTTGAATAAATAGGTTTAAAATTTGATTATCTTCTTAATAGTATGGTTGTTTTAGCAGACCTAATAAAACTATCTGTTGAGAAATATGGGGACAAAGTTTTTTTAGTTGATCGTGGAATATACAGGAGAAAGGAATTTACGTATAATCAAGTCTATAAAATGGCGCAGGGAATATGCGGTTTTTTTGATAAGAATGACATAGCTAAGGGAGATAAGATTGTAATTTATCTGCCAAATGGGATTGATTATGTGTCTTTATTGTGGGCTTGTGCATTATCGGGAGTTGTTGCGGTGCCGATTGATTTTAATTCCAGCGCAGAGTTTGCTTCAAAGATAGGCAAGATTGTTGATGCTAAAAGGATATTTTGCTCGGTGTTTAAAAGTCCGGACAGCGGAAAGAAGATTTTTGTTGAGGAGCTTGATAAAATTTACGATAAATTTAAAGAGTTTAAAACCAAGAAGAGAATTAAGGGAGAAGATATTTTTGAAATAGTATATACTTCTGGAACAACTTCAGAGCCAAAAGGAGTGGTTTTAAAGAATAAGAATCTATCTGCAAATATACATTCTGCAAAAGAAGTTATAAAAAATTCAGTTGAGGGATTCTCTTTCCTTTCAATTTTGCCTTTAAGCCATTTGTTTGAGCAAAATGTAGGTCTTTTCATACCTATGTCTTTTGGAGCAAAAATTGTTTATACGAGCTCTAAAAAATCTTCAAGCATACTTGAAGCTTTGAATGAAGAAAGAATCCGAGGTGTTGTCAGCGTTCCTTTATTTTTAAGCTCTATAAAGGAGAAGATTGAAAAGATTGCAAAGAAAGAAGGAAAGCTGGGCGATTTGAATAATGGACTGAAAAGGTTTGGAAATTCTCCCTGGTTTTTGAGGAGATTTATTTTTAGGAAGATTAGGAAAAAGTTTAGGGAATTAGAATTATTTGTTGTTGGAGGGGCGGCTTTGGATATTGAAGTTGAAGAATTTTGGAGAAGACTAGGGATATATGTATTGCAGGGATATGGGCTGAGCGAGACTGCTCCATTATTAACATGCAATAGCTATGAATATAATAAACCAGGAACTGTGGGGAAGGTTGTTTCTGGTGTCGAAATTAAATTGGAAAATGGAGAGATAATTGCAAAAGGCGAAAATGTTTTTTCAGGATATTATAATGACAAGATGGAAACAAATAAAGTCTTGAAGAACGGCTGGTTTTATACCGGAGATATTGGTGAATTTGATTCTCAGGGATTTCTAAAAATTACCGGGAGAATTAAAAATATGATACTTTCTTCTTCTGGCTTGAATATTTATCCAGAAGATATAGAAAAAGTTATTAATGGATTTCCAGAAGTTAAGGATAGTGTTGTTATTGGCCTTGACTCTGGGAAGAAATTAGTTGGAGTTATTCTGCCTAATGGGAAGGCAAGGGATAAGGATTTATTAAAGAAAGTCAACAGCAAATTAAATCAGAGCCAGTATCTTAATTCTATAATAGTCTGGAAGGAAAGGGATTTTCCCAGGACTTCTACAAAGAAAATTAAAAGAAGAGATGTTGAGTCTGGGCTTGTTTTTAAGAATGCAGACAGGGAGGCAAGCGAGGATTCTTTATTTTCTCTAATTTCAGAAGTTTGCGATATATCCGGCAGGAAGATAAAAGAAAATTATCTGCTAAGGGATATTGGATTGGACTCTTTGAAGAGAATAGAGCTTTCTGTAAAAATAGAAGAGAAGTTTGATGTTAATTTTAATGAAGATGAAATAACAGACAAGACTAAAGTTTCTGATTTGAGAAATTTAATTAAGCAAAATAAAGAAGTGAAAGAGGAATCTGGAATTAATTTCTTTAATAAAAAAGGATTTGTCCCCTTAAGAATGTTTTTACAATGGGTAAATTTTGTTCTTTCTAATGTGATTTATAAAGTAGATATCAAGGGAAAAGAAAATTTGAATGGACTGGATGGGCAGTTTATAATTATCGCAAATCACTCAAGCATGCTCGATACTTTGACTATTTTAAGGGTTTTACCTTTAAGATATAGGATTAATTTATATGTTGCAGCCGCCAAGGATTTCTTTTACAGGCCGGGGAGCAAATATGGAAGAATTTTAGGAATATTTGGGAGAGTTGTGTATAATTCTTTTGCTTTTTCAAGAGATAAGGAAATTCAACAAAGCTTAAAAGACTTCGGGAGAATTATCAATTCCGGAGGGAGTGTTTTAATCTTTCCGGAAGGAACTAGAAGCATAACAGGAAAGCTTTCTAAATTTAAACCCGGCATAGGCTTATTGGCTTGGAATATGGATGTTCAGATTGTTCCTATAAAGATGAAAGGGCTTTATGACATATTGCCTAAGGGCAGGAGCCTTCCAAGCAGGGGAAGGGTAGAAGTTGTTATTGGGAAACCAATCAAGTTTTCCAAGACTCAGAGCTTTCAGGATATTACAGATATACTTTATAAAAAAATAGAGGGAATGTGATGTTTAAAACAGGCGTTGACATAGTTTTGAATTCCAGATTTGACAAATATAAAGAGGATTCTTCTTTCTTGGAAAAGGTGTTTCATTCTTTTGAGCTTAAAGATAAGGGAAAGATGATTGGTATATTTGCTTTAAAGGAGGCTTTTATGAAAGCTCTTGGGAAAAAAATAAACTGGAAGGATATAGAGGTTACGTATGATTCTTTTGGGAAGCCAATTCTTAATTTATCTTACGGGAAGAAATTAAAAAGGGTTGATGGAAGCGTAAGCCACGATGGAGAATATACTATTGCATTTGTTGTTATTGAAATGGAAGAGTAAAAATAAGATAATAATATATTATCAGTATTACTCTTAGAACAGAATCTATTCTGTCTAATATTCCTCCGTGGCCTGGAATTATAGAACTTGAATTTTTTCTATTATAATATCTTTTAAATAAAGATTCTGTTAAGTCTCCAACTACTGAAAATAGGCCAATTAAAATAGAAAGGACTATCATTTGGCTTATAGTCAGATAAGACTTTATTGCAAAATACATAATAGCTACACCTGCTCCAGCTCCGAGTATATTTCCAAGAATTCCAGCGTATGTTTTATTCGGGCTAATCTTTTCTGCAATCTTATATTTATTTAAGAATGTTTTTGAAAAGCCCTTTCCAACTATATATGCTCCAATGTCAGAAAGAGATACTGTAAGGGCTACAAGAATTAGGAGCGATTTTGTGCTGTCTATTTCGTTATTAAGATGCCCCAATAAAATAAAGTGGGAAAGCGAGAATATTATCCATATAGTTGCAAATAAGGAAAGAGAGAGATTGGAAAAGCCGTTGGACTTGTTTTCTCTTATAGATATTATTCCCAGCACAATAAAGTAAAATAGCGGGAGCATGTAGAAATTTTTAGGATGGAATGATGAAACGTAAATACTTGCTCCAGCCAAAAAATACAGGCTATATGAATACATTTTAGGAAGTTTTGCTATCTTGCTTACTTCCCATAAAGCCAAAATCATAAATAATAACAAGACTGCCAAAGCAGGATATCCTCCAAAAAGAACTGCAGTGGTGTAGATTACAGCAATAATCAACCAGCTAAAATATCTTTTTCCTAAATTTGTTTTCCAAATTCCTTTGAATTTGAATTTATTCAGAACAAAGATTAAAATTAAACCAGCCAGGAAGACTATACCAAATCTATAAATTATAGGAAGCAGTATAGGATTTGCAAGAGGATTTATGAAATTTGGATCTGCAGCCATTTTATCTGTATAATTCTCCTTTAGTTGCGATGAATCTTTGTATTAAAGTGATTATTGTGGCAAGGGATATAAAAGCTAAGAAATAATTTAAGATGTTAAAGTTGGATGTAATTAAAACTATAATTGAGAATATTCCTAAATATATCATTCTATCCGCTTTTCCAACTAATCCGCCGTATTGCCTTTTTCCTCCGGCTGCTTTGCTCAAAATTGACAGGTAACTATTAGTGAGAATTATAACAAGAGTTGCCGATGCCAGATAGGTATTTACCTGAGGCATGAAGATAAATGCAGAGAAAATAGATATATCTGAAAGCCTATCCGTAAATTCGTTTAAAACCTCGCCAAATTTTTGATTTTTTACTTTTAATTCTCGGGCTACTAATCCGTCCAAGGCATTTAGTGCGGTTCTTATGAAAGCCATAAATGGCACGTAAATTAATAAAATAATGTAATATTGAGAGTAGTATATTGCCAAGCCTCCAGAAATGGAAATTAAAAGGGCTAATAGATTAATAGCTGTTGGACTGACTTTCCATTTAACAAGAATTCTTTTCAAAGGAGCGAGGGACTTTTGGAATAGGGGTTTTATTGAATATATTCCCATTTAGTGATTAGATTTTTTCTTTATATAAATGTTCTTGGCAAACATTTTTATAGGGGTTTTTTGTTGGTTAGTTAGGAGATTTAGAATAAAATGGCAGACAGCAAGATACAGATGCCCGGCGTGTTCGGGGGGCTTATGAGGTATGACGAAGAGTATACCAGCAGGTTTATGCTTAATCCCAGTGCTATAATCGGATTCATAATTGCAGTTGTTGTTTTTGTTGTAGTCTTGAAAGTTTTTTGGCCGGTTAGTTTTGTCGGATGACTAATTTATATGAAACTGAAAATTATGCAATATAATATAAGGACTGGGTTTAGAAGTATGGAGAAACCTTATAACTATGACTCAAACAGGATAGAACTTGCTAAAGAAATAGTCAGAAAAGAAAATCCAGATATTCTTATTTTAAATGAAGCTTATTTTGAAAGCGAAAATGAATCTAAAATATTAATGGATTATCAAAAGGTATTCAAATTTCCTTTTTATGTTCATGGAAATTCAAAAGGAGGACTTAGTCCATTTTGGGGTTGTGCTCTTTTATCAAAATATCCTATTATTGAAGTGAATAACAAAAATAGAGGGTTAGGAGGATTTTTCAGATCTAAGATTAATGTAAAAGAAAAGATAATGAACTTGGATATTACTCATATTTCTCCAATTCCTTATTTAGGCAATAAAGGACAGGAATCTTGCATTAAACAAATACTGAAAGATAAAAAGGAAAATTACATTCTAGCAGGAGATTTCAATTCTTTATCTCCCAAAGACGATTATAAAGAAAGCACATTGGTAGAAGCTTGGACTAAATTTGAAAAGAATGCGAAAAAATTAATAAAACAAATGCTGAAAAGAGATGCGATAAAATTTGTTTTATCGAGCGGTCTTGTTGACACATATAAAGCGAGGAATGCAAAATTTGACTTTACAATTCCAACAAACTTTTTATCTAATGACAAGTCTTCAGGAATTAGAATAGATTATATCTTCTGCTCTAAAGAGTTTAGGGTATTGGAATCAGGGATTATAAAAAATAATCTAACGGAACAAGCTTCTGACCATTATCCTATATACGCAGTCTTGGAAATTTGATCTTATTTTATCAAAACAGATTCTTTTTTTACGAATAGGCTTCTTACAAACCAATACATTGAATAAAGCTCAAATGTGAAGGGCAAGTATCCTAAATAACCTAAGATTGGCATCTCAAATACTTTAAAGAATCCAAGGTAGGGAATATTATATGTCCATTTGGGAATTGCCCAAAAGTTCCAGAATTCCCATAGGACGCCTAGGATTATTCCGGCTGCTAAAAGAGAAAGAGGTATTGCCAGTTTTCTGTCTTTCAAATGTCGTATTATGCTTGGCTGTTTGTTGAGGTAATTTATTGGATCTAGGAGAAGAAAGAAGCTGAGCCAGACAAGAGGGAATGCGAAAGCAGGAAGGAATATTGCGGCGAGAAATGACAAGATGCCGAGCAACATTATTGTGTAAAGGAACTTTTTTGTTATTTTGTGCTTTTTTGGAAGTTTATTTTTGTCAAATAAATGTATTGCTCTTATTAATTCGGTGGTTTCAAATAGTGCGGGAAGAACTGTTGCAAAGGACAAGAATCCGAAGAGTTGCTTAAATCCTCCAAGTCCTGAAGTTCCCTGATAGCTCCAGCTTTGGACAGAAATATTTGTCAGTTCGAATATGTACCAAAATAAAGCGGAGATGACTAAAATTCCAAGGAATGTTTTTAATCTGTTGTTAATCAAAGATGAACCCTTTATTTTGTAAACCAGAGAGTCAAGGGTTAAGATATATCCAAACCATACAATTGGAAAATACCAGTTGGCGAATGGCTGTATTTTGAGGAAGAAGTTTATTTGGGTTAGAGTAATAAGAATAATTCCTAATAGTCCGTAAAGCTTCAAACCTCTTTTCATTACCTTAGATTGCTTTGTTTGAATTTAAATTTATTGTTCGACTTTACTTTTTCCTGCTAATCCATTTTTTAACTATAGCCTCTGTTAAATCAATTCCAAGTAAATGTGCGTTAACTATAGCCATACCCATAACATCAGCTAATTCCTCTGCTAATTCTTTTTTTGAATTTTCTTCTGAAATATATTTTTCCGGGCGACATTTTTTACGATGAATTAAAACAGCCTGCGTAAACTCTCCTACTTCTTCGTATAATTTTAATAGCGCAAAATCTTCATCAATTTTAACATTATATTTTTTGCCATATTCTACAGCATTTTTTACAACTTCTTCCTGAATTTTTTTAAAGTCCATAGTATTTAAAATAAAATTTAGTTCTTTAATAAGCTATCGTTATCACATCACGACTTGGATAGATTTATTAACATAATTTATTTGTAGAGTTAAAGAGGCTAAGATGGATAATATTCTTCAAAAGGGGTCAAAGGTTAATCCAGTTGATGATTATAGAGCCAGAAGCGTATCTAAGATAATCTTTTCTCTTGATGATTACGGCGACTTGTTTTCTGATTTTGATCCTAGGTATTATTCCAAGAAGGCTATTTCAGATGATTTTCTTACGGAGCTTAGAAGGTCAATTAAGTCAAAGAGATTTGAGGCTGTTGAGCTTAAGCTTGTTCTGGAGGATTCAAAGAGAGACAGGAAAGATGAGGCTGCGATAAAAAAGAGGCTAAGAGAGCATTTTGTCAAGCACTTTTTAATGGAGAAGGCAGATGCCAATAAAATTAAGAGGACGGGCGCTATTTTTACTGCTTTTGGGATTGCTATGATTGTTGTTGCGAGTTATTTGTACAGCTTTAATTTGGACTCTTTTTGGTTTGAGATGCTGAGAGTTTTGCTTGAGCCTGGCGGATGGTTTCTTGGATGGACAGGATTGGATTTTTTTCTTTACAGACTGGGGGAGATAACTCCTGACTTGAATTTTTATAGGGCTATGGTTAAGTCAGAGATTCACTTTAGTTCTAGGTGAATTTTTTTTAGGCTTCAACTTTCGAGAAGAAGTAGCTTCCTATGGCAAACATTACTGCGGAGACAGCAACAAGAACAAGAAGACTTGCTGTTAATGAGATGTGCCCTGTTCCTGTTAGAATTTCACGAAGCCCTTCAACTCCATAAGTAAGCGGATTGAAAAGGGTAACGGCTACAACATTCTTTGGAAGGCTGTCTAATGGGAAAAGAGCTCCTGAAAGGAAAAAGATAGGCATAACTATGAAATTTATTATGAAGGGGAATGCTCTCATGTCTTCTAAGTTACAAGCTATTGCTATTCCAAACGCCGAGAATAAAAATCCTATTAGGAACATAAATACATATGCGGGAATTATTGAAAGGACGGAAATTGGGCGAAAGCCAAATATTAATGCTAAGATTAGGATAAGTGTTGCTTGAAGAACAGAGATTGTTGCGGCGCCGAGAGTCTTGCCTAGCATTATCTGCCATCTTGGAACGGGGGAAACAAGAGTTTCTTTTAGGAAGCCGAATTGCCTGTCCCATATTACTTCAATTCCTGAGAAGATAGCTGTGAAGAGAATTGTCATTGCAATTATTCCAGGAGCCAGGAAGTCAAGGTAATCTCCTCCGCCGGCTTTTGCATAAATTGGGCCGAATCCAAAACCAAGAGCGAGGAAAAAAAGTATCGGCTGTCCCAATGAACCAAGCATTCTTCCTTTGGAGCGCCAGTACCTTATAATCTGCCTCTTCCACATAATTATTATTCCTGCCATTTTTATCTTCCCCAGGACTTTTGCACTGCGCGCATTCTGTCTTTAGCTGTTCCTCCTTCTTCTCTTATTAAATGTCCAGTTAGTTTAAGAAATGCTTTTTCTAAAGTGGGGGATTTTGTTGAGGACTTTATTTCTTTTGGAGTTCCCATTTTGATTATTTTTCCGTGGTCTATAATTGCTATTCTTTTTGCAACTTTGTCCGCCTCTTCCATATAGTGTGTTGTCAGGAAGACTGTCATGTTTTTTTCTTTATTTAATTTTCTTACATATTCCCAGAGCTGATTTCTTGTTTGGGGATCTAAACCAAGAGTTGGCTCATCAAGGAAAAGTATTTTAGGATGGTGCAAGAATCCGCGGGCTATTTCCAATCTTCTTTTCATTCCTCCTGAGAAGTTTTTTACAAAATCATTTTTTCTTTCGAACAATCCAACGAGCTTTAATAGAGATTCTATTCTTTCTTCTCTTTCTTCTCTTGGGACACTGTAGAGTGCTGCGTGAAAATCCATATTTTCCTTTGCTGTCAGCTCGTTGTCAACACTTGGGTCTTGGAAGACAATTCCAAATGACTGGCGAGCTTCATGCTTTTGTTTTGTGGGATCAAAGCCGTTTATTGAGATTTCTCCCGAGGTTGGCTTTAACATGGTGGTTAACATTCTGATTGTTGTTGTTTTTCCTGCTCCGTTTGGGCCAAGAAAGGCAAATACCTCACCTTCTTTTACATCAAAAGAAATGTTGTCTACTGCTGTAAGGGACTTGAACTTTTTTGTCAGATTTTTTACGGAGATTATTGTATTTGGCATTTGTTTAGTTATTTTTGAAGGTATTAATAGTTTATGCTGTTGATAGTTTTCTTACTAATTCATCTGATAATTGCCCTTCAAATATATATTTCGCATTGTGAGGGATTTCCGAATGAGAAATTACTTTATTTGCTCCTATTCCATAATTAGGATTGCATAGGGCTTCTATGCTTTTGGTGTTAATGGGGAATTTAATTTCATCTGGATTTAAGACTAAGTATCTTACATTATCTGATGTATATACCGAAAATCTAACTGCATCTCTGCTTTCCATAAAATTTAGTTTTATGTCAAGGAACTTGATATTGTTCCTTGAGCATCCAAAAGTCCCAAACAAACACAAGGACTTTTTGATAAGTAATTTATAAATTCTTCTAATTAGAAAGTTATATTGGTTTAAAACCTGTTTTTATTAGGTTTTTTACAGGAGTAAATAGCGGGCTTGGCAGGTTTTCCCAAGAGAACCATTCTAATTTCTCACATTTTTCAGGTTCAATATTTTTTGGCTCTTCTTCTATATTTGCCTTCATAAATATGGTAATATAATGCTTATCTTCTTTTTCGAAAATATCATTTGTTATTGTAATGAGTTCCGGGTTCTTTATTTTTATCCCTGTTTCCTCTAGAGTTTCTCTAATTGCTCCTTCTTCCAAGGATTCTTTAAATTCAAGGTGCCCTCCTACAAGAGCCCAGGTGCCTTCCCCGTGTGATCCACGCCTTTTTAGAAGAAGAATCTTTCCATCTTTAATCAAAAAAACACCTATTCCAACTCTGGGAATCTTCTCCATCTTTTTTTAAGACTTGGAGTTTATTTAAACTTTTAGAAAGTTATATAAAACAGGATTTCTCAGAGAATTTATGATACCTGGAATGGGCGGAATGAATCCCGCGAAAATGAAAGCTATGATGAAGCAGTTGGGAATGAATCAGGAGGAGATTGAGGCAGAGAGAGTTACTATTGACAAGACAGACGGAAGCAGGATAGTCATTGAAAATCCGAATGTTCAGAAAATTACAATGCAGGGGCAGGAGAGTTTTCAAATTACTGGGGAGATAAGAGAAGAGGGGCAGGGGATTGGGGAAGATGACGTTAAGCTTGTTATGGAAAAGACAGGAAAGAGCGAGGAAGAAGCAAGACAGGCTTTAGAGGAGACTGGGGATATCGCAGAAGCCATCCTTAAATTGAGTTAAGAGAAGTAATTTCTTAAAATTTCTTTGTTGTTTTCAACCCAGGATGATTGGATTTCCATTATTTCAAATGAATTTGCTTTTGTTTTTTCATATTTCACTTTCTTTGATTTTAGGAAACTTGAAATTGCTTTCTTTTCTTTAATTGAATAAAGGGTTATAAAGGCTTCAAGAAAGTCCATGAAAACATAAGTTGTTTTCTGCCATTTTTTAATTTCATTCCAGTTTGATTTTACCCATTGGAAAAATATAGATTTTAATTCAGGATTTGCTGAAATTGAACCGAAGATGTTTCTAAGGTTTTGGAATCTTACTTTTTTTGAAAGCGCGAAGTTGAGGGATCTCTTCAGTTTGCCTTGGTCTTTGAATCTGTATAAAGCAGTAAGGAGCCTGAGCTTTTCCTCTAAATCGTTTGAATTTTCATAAAGACTTAACATTTTATTGTATTCTTTTGGAAAGTTTTCCGCTATAATTGTAAATATTGGCGCTTTTAAGTCTGGAGCTATTTCTTTAGGCTTTTTGAATAACTTTAAGGACTCTTTTATTATTTCCGGCTTTTTTGCAAAGCCCAAATAGGAAACTGCCAGTGCTCTAAGCAGGGAAGATTTTTCATTTTCTCCTTTTTTCTGCTTCCAGGATAGTTTTTCAAATAGTTTCTCAAATGGCTCTTCTATAATTTCTCTTATTTTTTCTATGTCCGCTTGGTCGTAGAAAGAGTTGTAGATTCTTTTTATATTTGAGTAAATGTCTCCAAGTACAAGGAAGTTGTCCTCATTTTTGTAGTATTTTAGAAAATCTAACCAGCAATCTAAAGTAATCTCATTTGAAAGAGATAGGTTGAATATATCGTTTTGAAGGATCCAGCGGTCTATTGCAGGTATTTTTTTGTTCAGAACAAGATGTCCTAGAACTTCGAGTTCTTTTTCTTCGTATTTTACCCTGTAAAATCCTTCTTGATATGGATTGAGCTTAAACCATTTTGGATTTTTTAATTGTATCTTTGTACTTTTCTCCTCAAATATCTCTTTTACTGCACCATTGGAAGTTTGAATTATTAATGGGATTTTCCATATTGAATCTTTTGTTTTTTTATATGAAAATCTCTCTTGGGTTAGATGAAGAGAGGTATTGCTTAGTTTTGATTTTACAATAGGATATCCTGGAACATCTATCCAGTTTTCAATTATTCCTCTTATCTTTGGCGTTGAGGTTTGAGCAAGGCTTTCCCAGAGATCCGAGGCCTGTGCATTTATGTATTTGAATTTTTTTAAGTAGCTTGAAACTCCTTTTCTGAAGTTCTCTTTTCCTATGTAGGATTCTATCATCCTAAGAATATTTCCTCCTTTTCCGTAGCTTATGGCATCAAATATTTCTTCTATTTCATTCGGAGTGTTTACTTTTACTTTTATCGGGTGGGTTGATAGGAGAGCATCGTCGTTTAGAGCCCCGAGAGTTTGTTCGCTTATGAAATCTTCCATTATTTTCCATTCAGGGAAGTAAAAGTCCATGGCTTTGTAAGCCATATATGTTGCAAAGCTCTCATTGAGCCATAGATCCTCCCACCAGTCCATTGTTACAAGATTTCCTGACCATTGGTGCCAAAGTTCGTGGGCAATTACTTCAGCTATTCTTTTCTTTACCAAAACAGAGGTTTTCTTTTCATTATATAATAAGATGATTTCCCGGAAAGTTATGGCTCCCCAGTTTTCCATTGCTCCTGCGGAGAAATCAGGGATGGCTATCATGTCAAGCTTTGGCAAGGGATAGGGTATTTCTGAATAGTCTTCAAAATATTTTAGGAATTTCTTTGTTAAATCCAGAGCAAATTCTCCTTCTTTGCTCTTTCCAGGGGTTGTTACTATTCTTATCTCCTTGTCTTTGTATTTTCCTTCTAAAAATTCAAGTTCTCCTACAAGCATATATAATAAATAGGTTGACATTATTGGAGTCTTTTGGAAGACAAGGATTTTTTTATTTTCTTTTTTTGTTTCTGACAGAATCGGCATATTTGAAACTGCTTTTAGATTTTTTTTTATTTCCAAGGTTATGTCAAATGTTGCTTTTTTGTTGGGTTCGTCAAAGCAAGGGAATGCTTTTCTTGCATAAGGGGCTTCAAATTGTGTTGTAGCAAGATACTTTTCCTTACCCTTGAGGTCTTTATACTTACTTCTATAAAAGCCGTTCAAATTGTCATTTATTTTCCCTTCAAATTCTATCTTTATCTCTGCTTCTCCCTGATTTAAGGGACGAGTTAGATTTATTGCCAACTGGTCTGATTTGACGGAGAATTTTAGAGGGATTGAGGATTCCTGCGAGACTGAAAGGCTTTTTATTTTTAAGTCCAGAGAGTGCAGGAAAATCTGCTTTACTGGTTTTGATGCAGAAATTTTTATAGTCTCCTTTCCTTTAAATGTGAATTCTTTTAAATTTGGCTCAAAACGTATGGTGTAATTTGAAGGTTTGATATAATCTGGAAGGCGGTCATTTGTCATTTTTTTCAGAGGATTCTGGGCTTTATTAAATTGCCTATATACTATAGACAAGTATATTAATTTTGAAAACCTTTATTTTTATGGAAAACATTCATAAAAAGTTCATTGATGATTTGATTGGAGCAGAGAAATTATGGCAGAGCGCGGACCACTTTGTTTATGTAACTCTGCCTGTTGTGAAAGATAATAAGCTGATGGTAAGGGCTTTGGAAAACTTGCATAAAGCATTGGTATTGATAATAACCACTATTTTGAAGTTTGAGTATTTATATAAGAGGATAAATCTTACAAGCGATACAAGAAAAAACCTTGAATTGTTTTTCTCAAAGTGCTCTTTCAGATACAGCTTGGGCAGGGAGGACATTGAAATTATCAAGCAGATTTTATATTTGGGGAAAAAGCACAAAGACAGCGGTTTTGAGTTTTCCAAGTCGGGAAAAATAATAATTTTAGATGACTCTTTGAAGCATGAAGAACTGACTGTTGATAAAATTAAGAAATTTTTAGATGTTGAAAAGAAATTACTGGAGAATACGAACAGAATTTTTAGAAGCTTAGTTTAGAAAGGTATATAAAGTAGTTTACCTTTTGGTTCTTTCCAATAAATCATTTCACAATGGTAACTTTCTATAATGGAGCGGATAATAAAAGAGAAGATTAGTGCAGATCATCTTTTGTATGTAAGCCTGAAGTACACAAAGACATGTGATGTAATTATAAATCTTCTCTTGAGGTGGAAGAATATGATAGATTTGGCAATGGATTTGCTTGTGGAAAAGGCCAAGAAACAAAAGAAATGGAAGCCTGTTCCTGACGCTCCAAGGGCAAAATTGCTGCAATTAAAGAAAATTTATGAAAAAGATGAGCTTATTAGAGACACTTTGAGCTTATATGAGCTTTTTAGGGATATAGAGGGCTTGGATAAAATCAGGGAAAGCGAATTCAGGAAGGGAGTTAATTTGAAGGTTACATACAGAGGAGAGATAATAAATATCAATTTAGATAAGTTGAAAGAATATTCTACTTTGTTAGAAAGATTTATAAGCTCACTGAAATAGTTTCTTTTACGTCACTAAAAAATGGAAATTTTTAGAGGTTTGATAAATAAATATGGCAAGATTGATTACAATAACATCCGGAAAGGGTGGTGTTGGGAAAACGACAACAGCAATTAATTTAGGTGCTGCTTTGAACGAATTTGGAAAGGAAGTTATTATTTTAGATGCTAATTTGACAACTCCAAACATAGGATTGCATTTGGGAGCTCCAATTGTGCCTATCAGCCTCAATCATGTTCTTTCTGGAAAGGCGAAAATAGGGGATGCTATTTATGAGCATGAATCCGGAACCAAGATAATTCCAAGCTCTTTGTCTGTTAAGGAATTAAAGAAAGTAAATACCAATGGAAACGGAAAATTAAGAGATATTGGAAAGAAATTGAGAAAGATGGCTGATTATGTTATTTATGACTCTGCTGCCGGCTTGGGAGATGAGGCTATTGCCGCGATGGAGGCTGCGGATGACTTGATAATTGTCACAAATCCTGAAATTCCTGCTGTTACTGATGCTTTAAAGACATCAAAATTAATAGAGCAATTGGGCAAGGAAGTAAAGGGAGTTATTGTGACTAGGGTTAGGGGAAGGAAAACAGAGATGCCTGTTGAAAATATAAGAGATATGCTTGAACTTCCTATTCTTGGAGTTGTTCCGGAAGATGGAAATATGCAGAGTTCTTTAGTAATGAAGGATGCCTTATTGCACACTCATCCAAAAAGCAGAGCTTCAAGGGCTTATAGAAGAATTGCCGCCAAGATTATAGGAAAGACGGATTATAAAGAGAATATAAGCTTGTTTGAGAGATTGTTTAGGTATTGAATTGGGGATGTTTTCTTTAAGTTATATATAACTTTATTAATAATCTTTTTTTTGGAAAGTAATGGATTATAATAGAGATACACTGCAACAGGTTAAAGAGGCAATAAAAGATTATATGACTCATCGTTTTCCAGTCAAATCTCTTACGGATGTTGTTCCAAGTTTTAAGATTTTAGCGGAATCTCAGCAAGTCTCGGCAGCAACTTTGTCTTTAGGCAATGAGAGAGAGCACTATTTGAGAAGAGGAATACATGAACTTTTAGATGAAGGATTTTTGCTTATTAGGAGGTCGGGAGAGGTTCATGCTTTTCTTGGAGACGATAGAGCCTTGGATGTGATGTTTTTAAAAATGAATGGAATAGAAATTCCTTTGCTGGATAAGGTAGATTACCTTCATCTTCCTCCACATTTAGGATTTGCCACTTGTGTTGATGATTCTCTGATTTGGACAAATTATGATTCAGATGATAGATAGTTCACTTTTTCTATTATCTTTAATCTGTGTGGGGCAATCTATCTACATATAATCTTCTTTCTAAATCA
>CAYNKB010000005.1:0-21054 GCA_964397725.1 Candidatus Woesearchaeota archaeon
TCCATAAATATCGTCTTTCCTTTTCTTGTTGAGAATTTCTTTCCATCCTCATCTAAATATAATCCGTGATCTACGTGAACGCAAGAACCAGCCCATTTATAGCCCATTAAGTCAAGGATTTTGAAAATCTGCTTAAAATGCAATTTTTGCTCGGAGCCAACTTCATAAATCATCTTTTCAAAATTGTATTTTTTATAACGATCTATTGCGGCTGCCAAATCACGCGTAGCATATAGTGTTGTGTCATCTGACTTCTTTATTAATACAATTCCCAGTCCATATTCCTCCAAATCAACTATCCAGGCTCCCTGGCTTTTCCTTATAAGATTATTCTTTTCAAGCTTTTTAACAATATCCGGCATCTTTTTATTATATATAGATTCTGAAGAGATAACATTAAATTTTATATTAAGAATTGAGTAAAGTTTATTGAAATCCTTTAAACTTAAATCCTTAAACTTTTTCCACAATACTGAGGTTTTCTTATCTCCAGACTCTAATCTCTTAAACAAATCTCTTGCTTCCTGCTCCAATTCCGGATGCTCATTGACTTTTACATATAAATCAAAAAGATGCTTTATCGGCTCCTTTTTCAGCTTTGACTCTGAACCATACTTTTTAAAACCTAAAAGAATTTTTCCGAAGGGAGTTCCCCAATCACCTAAGTAATTTATCTTAATTGTTTTATATCCCAAAAAGAAAGATATATTTGATATAGAATTTCCTATTATTGTTGAACGGAGATGTCCTATTCCGAAGGGCTTTGCTATGTTCGGAGAGGACATTTCAATAACTATCTTTTTCCCTTTTCCTAATTTGCTGGAACCATATTTATCTTTTTCTTTTTTTATTCTTGAAATGGTTTGTTTAACTAGATTATTTCTATTCAAAAAAAAATTCAGATAAGGTCCTTTGGACTCCACTTTTTCAAAATTATCCGACTTTATTTTTAAAGATAAATTGTGCGATATTTCAGATGGGTTTTTTTTAAGCTCTTTTGAAAGAACGAAACAAGGAAATGAATAATCCCCTAAATCACTTGTGGGTGGAATTTCAATCAAATCACTTATGACTTCTTCTGGAAGACTAACTTGTTTTTTTAATTCTTTTACTATTAATTCTTTCATATTGGAAATTAGGATATTTGATTAATAAAAGTATTGAAAGCCTCTGGAGAGGGTTGAACTCCCGACTTATCACAATAAATGAGAAACTTTTTTTAAATGTCTTGGATTTGAAAAACCAATTTTCTTCAAAAAAATCTTAACATTTCTTTCTCCATTTATTTGGATTTGCTGAATTTTTCCATTTGGATTAATCTGAGAATGAACTGAATGGGAGATATTATACCTTTCTAAAATACTATGAACCTGATCAATCAAACCCTCGCTTATGGAGGTATAGTTAACCCTAATATAGGGTTTCTTATATGCTTTTCTTCTATCGACCCCTACACCCCCATCTGCGTTAAACATTCCTCTAAGAACAAAGTTGAGCATCTCTTCAGGGGCTTCAAAAATTTCCGTAGGAATCTTTACAGTATAGCATTTAACACCTTTGGGAATTTTAAATCGCTCTGTTAATAATTCAAAGACTCTTTTTGAATATATATTTAGGTACAATCCTTTTGGGCGAGACACCATTCTCGGATTTATTCCAAATAAATTTCTAGAGATTTGGGAGAGATTATTATGATACTCTTTATCTAATATATTATCGCCAGCTATTTGAGTTTGATACATGTGCCCATACTTATTTGTGCAACCATCTCCTATGATAACTCCCAGAAACTCGCATAATTCTTCAGAAAGAGGCATATTTATATTGAAATCATATTTAACTCCGAAATTTTTACGAAATTTTGAACCACTTTTTCTTCCCTCTTGAAATGCTTCTTTGTTGATATTATATGCTTTTAATCCCCCTATTTTTTGCCCCCAATTTGCTTCTTTTTTTAAAATCTTTTTAGAAAAGTGTTCTTGTTTTTCTTTAGTCAATAATGAGAGCAATTGAAAAAAACGGTCTTCTGGTAAAAGTAATTTTCCTTTACGGTAATTATGTATCATAGACCTTGTAGTATTAATGTTACTGGCTATTGTCTTCCAGCTTTTTGTAGAATTATTTAATTTTATTTCAGAAAAAAATTGATTGAGTAACATTTGGCTTTGAAATTGAATTCTTTTCATTCTAAAATAAATAATTTTAAATATTTATATCTTGCTACTGTACTGGTAGTACAGTTACTTATAAGCTTCCGCCGGGAATCGAACCCGGGACCTCCGCATTACGAGTGCGGCACTCTGACCGGCTGAGCTACGGAAGCATATTATTTGAATGAAAAAGAGGTTTTTAAATTGCTATCCTACAGGGCAGTCTCCTTCTGTCCAATATAAGATATTTGGATTCTGACAGGCGAAACAGCTGTTTGAAAAAGTTTGCGCACAAGGATATTTTATACATTTTATTTTTTCAGGATCGGACCAGCCGCAAACAGGCTGATATAATTCTATACAAAAATCTGATTCTCTTTCTTGCTGTGAACAAAAGTGTTTTTCTTCATTTAATTTCATTGAATTATCCATGAATATGAATGCTAAAACTCCTAGAATTAAAGCCATAAAAATAACTACAAAATAAACTACATTTCTTTTCATAAATAATTGAAGATTTACAATCTTATAAATTTACTTGCTCTTTTCTTTGATATACTCTCTTACTAATTTCAGAACTTCTTCCTGCTTATTTGGGACAAACTTAATTGCTCCTGCGTTTTTATGCCCTCCGCCTTCTGCAAAAACTTCTGGCGCTTTTTTATTTAAAAATTCTATCAACTCATGAACTGAAAAATTTGCTCCATCCGTTGCCCTGATTGTAATCGCATCAGGCATAACTCCAATTGTAACGACGCTGGTTAATTTTTTCTCCAGTTGAATATTATCATGCAGAATACCTGTGCATTTTCCAGGCTTCGGATAAAATCCGCGCGGAAAAACTAATTCTATAAATAATAACTGCAAGGTTGTAGATTTTATTTTTTCTACAATTGCAGCAGATTTTGCCATAGATAATCCTTTTGCTTCAAGATTTCTAATATACGGAGCAAATAATTTTACGAGGGCTTTCTGCTTGTCCATGGGCTCTCCGAAAAGAACATCTATGTATTCACGAGCTTCCATAAATCTTAATTTTGCAGAAACAAAGTCAATTACCGTCGATATATCATTTAAAAGTTCTTTGGAATATCCTTTTTTGGAGGCATGATGCAAATAATCATCAATTGCTTTTTTGTTGTCAATTCGGTCTGCAAGTCCAGCCATTGCCGGAATTTGCTCCAAACTAACTGTCGGATTTATGAATCTTGCTAATTCTGTGCATAACATTCCGGCAGAGAACTTTGCTCCGTCCTCATTGACAAGAAAAGGATTTATATGAACCAAAACTTCTTGAGAAATAACATCATCTTCAAAAAAATGATGATCTACGACGACAAAATCAATTCCGTGAACTTTTCCTTGTAGGATTCCAAGCAAATCCTCCTGAGATGAACCGTTATCTGCAATTATAACTAAAGGCATTTTATTGGAAAATTTTGCAGCTCTGGATAATGAATGTGCTGTATCTTTTATTGAATCCTCAATTTCATAAAATGGGGCTGCACAGGGAGATCTTGTGTAAAATTCCCAAGCAGATTTTCCACCACCGTGCTGTTTTTCTATTAAAGGAAGTATGGCTTTTTCCAAAGTAAATCCTGAAGAATAACCGTCTGTATCGTTATGATGCCTTATAATAATTGGACGATTCTGGAATATTGCAAGACGGATTTCTGTTGCGGCTTTGACAAATCTTTCTTTTAATTTATCCAAAATTGGACTTTCTATAAGAAAATCTACCGGGGCGATTTCTGCGTTCTTTCTTTGTGTGTCTGTTATTCTTTTTGTTAATTCTTTAGCTTCCTCTGAAGATAACTTTGAGATATGCGAAACTTCGCCCTCTAATTCATCACGAAACTCTTCAATTGTTACCGCAGCTTGAATTGCATCTCCTTCCTCGATTTCAGGATGGGCCCTTTCGCCAGGACCAACAAATGCTTTTAGGGCAAGAGTTCCTGTCCCATCAGTAACATAAAATACTGTTGGACCTCCAGTTTGAACAACACGATCTATAAAGCCAGTAAGAGAAAATCTCTTTCCCTTGCTTTGAGCTGAAATATCACAAATATTGGCGCTCACACTAGGAGAGTCTGAAAAATCTCGAGAATTTCTTGAAAAATCTTTCTTTTTGAACTTGTTTCCTTTGGAAAACTTATTATTTTTCTTATTCATGAAAAGATTTCACAAAGTTGGTTAATAAAGTTTGGGGTGCTGCAAGAATTCTTGAATATTTCCTAATCCTGTAATCAGCCTTTGTGGGCTGTATTGAAGACTTCCTTCTAAAATACCAAGTTCTCTATATACTTCCGATGGTTGCGGGAGATTTCTTGGAATGAAAAGTTCATTTGACCAAGATAATGTGCCATCTCCAGACAAGCAAAAGTCTAATGGACTGTATTTAATGCCTATCCTTCTATAAATTTTAAGTATTGCTGCTTCCGGATTCTGAAAAACATATGTCTCTCCAGTTCTTATAGGAAAAGCTGAGGATCTTATTAATAGGTGATTATCCTTCCTATAGGATGGATCTCCTATAAATAAAGCAAGTTGATCTTTTCCTAAGTGTCCTAACTGAGAAAAACAGGGTATTTGGATACCCTCTTGTAGAGTAATCAAAACTTGCTTTATCATATTAAAATGAGAATTTTTACACTTTTAAGGCTTGATAAAGGCTTAAATATTGTCAATTTTGCCTAAAAAATGCAATATTCCTATCTTTTAGGCTGTCAGCACATAAATTAATAAATATAAGTTTGACTTCTAAAAAGGGTGGATATTGGGGAGATTGAGAGAGAAATCTTGAAAGTCTGCGCCGAAGAACCTAGGTTAATCGGAGAAATCTATGAGTCCACTAATTTGGAAATTAAGCAGTTAAAGAGCATTCTTGACAAATTAAAATTGTACTGTTATCTTAATGAGAGCGACCACATCTGGACGATTACAGAAGATGGGAAGAAGCTTTTGAAGGGATATGATAGATGGAAGTTGGATTAAGAAGAATTAATAGTTTGTTGTACTCTCCGTTCTAAATTTCTTTTAGTCTCATCAAGTAAATCTCTTAATAAAACATCAGGATTTTCTTTAAAATCATGGTCTATCAAAGTTCCAGCGGGCACTCCAAAATATTGGCTGTATTGGTACAGTTTTTTTAAAACTGATATCCCTCCGTGTTCGACTCTACAAATTCCAGATCGTGCCACTCCAAGTTCAATAGCCAATTGTTGTTGAGTTAAACCATATATATCTCTTAAATATTGTAGATTTTTGCCTATTCTTTGTTGTATTTTTTCAACTTCTGGGCTTATCGATTTGTGAGACACAATTCTAAATTCTATTATAAGTATTTAAAACTATTTATTAAAACGAACTTTAAGTTATTGCTTAATATTTTAGCTTTTGATTGAAAGTTTCAGCTTTGGGATTTTTGAGATATTATCGAAAAAAAACCATCCATTTCGTAACCTTGGGGAACCGAGAATCCTTTTTCCTTAAGTTGGGAAAATATTTCTGTTTGGTACTTTTTATGATGAATCATCTTGTGGCAATTTGGACACAAGCCTACTAAATTCTCTGGCAAACTGTTCTTATGATTATGATCAATGTGGTGAATTTCAACAATTTTGTCAAAATCACAGATAATACACTTTTCTACTAACTTTTTGTATAACTCCTGCCCTATGTTGTGCTGTCTTCTTGCATTATGTAATTTTACCTTATCTATGTGAAAAATAGAGTTATAACAACCTGGACAGAAACCTTTGGCATGGTGAGTCATTACTCTCTCGCACCTTTTACATTTAATCATTTTTCTTTTCCATCTGACCTTTTTGTAGCACGAATTACATAATCCGTCTTTGGTGTGAATTTCTTTAAATTTTTCACATAGTTTACAAATATCTTTTTCTTTTTGCATAAGTTATTTAGGGCTCTAAAGTATTTAAAGTTTTTGGTTCCTAAAAATTTAAATAACGGCTTGTCATAAATAGTGTATGAAAGTAATAAAAGAAAAGTCTAGAGAATATAAAGGTCAGGCGTATTATAAGTATAGAATTAATCTTCCTTGGAAAGTTATGAATGGGGCTGGTTTTAAAGAGAAAGATGATTTAATAGCAGAGTACTCTCAGGGTAAAATTGTCCTGAAAAAGAAGGAAGAAAGCTAAAATTAACAAAAAAGCTTTTAGAGCCCATCAAAACGGCTCCTAAGAGAGCTTGTGCGAAGCTTTAAATTTAAGCTTTTTCTTGTTTTTTGGAACTATTTAGAACTTCTGGATAGGGTGGATTGTAGGTGGGAGAATAGGGTTGACTGATTCCGGTATATGCTCCGTTAGCAAACTGTTTATATACGTCTGCCCAAGAACCACTTTGAACTCTAGCGGCAATTAACATTGTTGGAATAATTGATAACATGACAGCATTAAATAATAAACGGTAAGCTATAATTTCCCTACCTGCTATGGTTGTGCCTAAATATTCTGAATGTATATACTTTTTTCCTTTCTCTTGCTTCCATTCATCCACTAAATTATCTAACCATTTCATAAAACTTTTAGAATAATCATATATTTAATCTTTGTTGTCGTGCGCGTTCGGCGCTTCGCGCCTCACAAACATTGAAGCTAATTATTTAGAAATTGAACAAATTTACTTGTTAAAACGAACTATCAAAGTTCATAGCGATGCTAGAAAGTTTCAGCTAAACTAGTTAGATGAATTACAGAGAGAAATAAGATATGAGACCTAGGACTCCGATAAGGAGAAGGTAAAGGGCTACAATTATATTAAGAGCTTTTGGCCAAACAAGGATAACTATTCCAAAGATTATCGCTAGAATTGCAGATATAAGACCTGTTACTGCAAGAGTTATTAATGCCATGATTTATTTAAGATTTTGAAGTTAATAAATTTATTTGTTTTCAGGCTTTTGCGACCAGCGGGAAATTAGGGCGATGCCTATGACGGCGATTATTGTTACAATTATTGCTGTATAGAGTTCGGCTATATAAGGGTATTTTTCTAGAAAGGGCGTTTTGGAAATGCTTTCAACGACTTTTAGGATTAGATCGCGCCAGACAAGAGCTATGAGAAAACCAAAAGCGGCGATTATTGCTGTTGTTGTTTCTTTCTTGAATTCGGAGCCAAATCTTTTGAGTCTTTTCATGAGTAATACTCCGGCTTGTCTTTAAGGAGCTGGGAAGTGAGATATATCAGGAGAAGACTAAAAACAGAGATAAAAACTGAGGTAATTATACTAAGAGATGTTGAGTTTTGGACGTTGGTAAGGAGAACTACGAGAGCTTGGGAGGCATCAAAGATGGTTTGGCGCCAAGTAAATGCGATAGTGAAGCCCAGGGTTATAATGATTAAAAGGCGAAGCTGTCGACGAAATTCCTTCTGAAACTGCATTCCGCCTATAAAAAAACGATGAACCCTCTTCTTCATTAGAGGAAGAGGAAAAAGAAGTTTAAAAAGTTAATTAAAAAATAAAAAGAAAGTTATTTTTGGTGTTTATTTGAATAATTTCATCAAAACCCAAAGACCGCTAAGACCGACTAAGATGTAAACTATTCTTAAAACTATGTCATTGAAACTAAATATTGAACCAACGACATTCCAACTTGCATTGATTCCCATAAGACCCCAGTTAACGGCTCCTATAACAACCAAAATATAAGCTATCCAGTCGACAGCACCCATGTTTTTCATGTTTTTTTACCCCCTTTCACCTCTCTTGGAGATTATTATAAAGGAAGATAATGGAGTTTATATATGTTTTCTTTGAGGATTTAATTTTTTGTCGTCGGTATTTAATAGGGTATGTTTAATTTTGATTGGGAGAGGATGTTGGGCGCGTAAACTGGGGCGAACGATCGATGTCGTGCGCGTTTAACCTTAGCGACGCTCTGGCCGAGCGCGTTCGGCGCTTCGCGCCTCACAATTATTGAGGCTATCTTCTTTGGAACATAAAAACTTTGGGTTTTTTGAAAGAAAAATAGGAGGGCAGGAGACACAGAAGGGTATAGAAAAACTGCGCCTTTAGCCACTCCGGATGTAATATATAGAGGCATCTCTTATATATAAAGGTTTTTATTTTTGCTAAAATGTTTAAGCTTTCTTGTCGACGATAAAGGGTGTTTAAGGGTGTTTAAACAGCTGTTTAAAATGCGTTTAAGGGTGTTTATGTATGTTTTTGTATGTTTGAGAGGGTGTTTTTATTTAATATTTGAGAGTTTTAAAATATGTGTTTTTAGCCTCAGAAATGGCAAGATTTATATATGGAAGGTGTTTAAAACAGCCATGTTTGGATGGCTAGGAAACAATAAAAAGATAAAAGAAGTTGAAGATAGGACTCAGGAGGGTTTTAGTTCTGTAAAAAAAGATATTGATGGTGTTATAAAGTGGATCAAACACCTTGATGGGCAGGATAAACAGCTGTTTGACTTGTTTTCCGGGCTGAAAGAAGATTTATCGTCGTTAAAAAGTGACCTTGATGGGCTGAAAGAAGCCTTTGAAATGGCTGTTGGAGAGCAAAAAAACAAACAGGTGTTTAAGAAATTGCCTGTTTTAGGCAAACAAACAGCTGTTGGGGTTGTTGAAAAGGCTGTTCAAACAGCTGTTCAAACAGGTAGTTTTTATGATATTTTAAGAGGATTAAGTGGTAATGAAAGATTAGTAGTATTTACGCTAATGAATAGTGATATGAAGCTAAGTTATGAGGATCTTGCCTTACTTTTGGGAAAAGAGAGATCTACGGTAAGAGGACAAATAAATAGCATAAAACAGAAAAGTGAGGGTTTAATAGAAGAGATAGTTGAGAAAAATGGTAAAAAAAGAGTGTATGTACCTGAAGAAATCAAGGAAAAACTGTCAAAATATGCAAAAGTGAGAGTTGGCGGAGGCAAAAAATCGCAGAAAAAGGAGTAAATGAGAGAGTTAATTGATGTTTTGCTTGGAAAAGAACAAAGTGAGGGGCAATTTAAGTTAGAAGTTGGTAGCTTTGTGAGAGATAGAGTCTTTAAACGAACCTTTAAAGGTTTATTTTTTGAAAAGTATGAGGGATAATTGGAGCCAAGAGATCAATTTTCCTGAAGAGTTGAAAGTGAAAGGTGTAAATTGATTTCAATGGAGAGATGTTCGGTATAGCGGAAGACTTCTGTTTAGAGGCTTCTGAGCTGTAAAATTGTATCTAAAGAAGTGAGTTTTCTTAGGTTTTCTGACACATTTAGTATCACTTTTTTGTTATTTTCCTTTGTTTTTTTAAGAGGTATCTGTTTCTTCAATAGACGTTGAACATAATCCCTAGCCGAGGATTCTGATATTTCTAATTTTTCCGAGATTAAAGAGTAATCGACGGAAAAACCCTGCTCTTCAAGCTGATAAATTGCTGTAAAAACAGCCATTTCCTGGTTTGTTAGTTTTTTAAATTTGGAACGCAGTTCTTTTTTTATATCGTCAAGAGAGCTTAAAACTTGGGAAACTTGTTCTAATCTGTCTATTTTTGAGTTCTGGGATGGTTCGTTAATGTTTAAACGAACTTTAACCCCTTCGTTTCCTGTCGAAGTGTCTGACTGTTTGACTGTCTGACTGTCTGTCGAAACCCCTTCGTTTCCTATGGAAATATCATTTATTTGGTCTTTTAAGGCTTTTAGAGGCTTATTATGTGTCGAAGAATGTGTTGGATTATCTGTTGAAGACGTGTTTTCTGTCTGTTTATTTTGGTTTTGTGTGGTATTTATTTGTCGAAGTGTCTGACTGTCTGTCGAAGTGTCTGACTGTCTGTCTAAAATCTGTTTTATCTCTTTTATTTCTGAAGAAAGTGTATCTATTTGTAACTTTAAATCAGATATGTCTTGTTTTGCTCTTGCAAAGGCTTCTTTAATTGGATCCATCATGGAGTTTAGACTGGCTTCTAAGATTTAAATATTGTTATTGTTGTAATAATGTTTAAATAGCTTGATTTAGTCGGATTTTTATGGTTATGGTATATGATTTAATGATTGGATTTGGTGAAGGCGGATTAAGAACAAAAGTACATGTGTGTGCTGAACTTCCGAGGGTTGGAGATAGGATTTATCTTGATTCTAAAAATCTTAGTGATGAACAGCATGATAAGTTAGAAAAGGGTGGGGCTTTAGAGAGTTTATTGGTAGTTACTAGGGTTGTAAGATTCATAACTTTGGAGCCTTTGTCTCTTTATAGGCAAGAAGTTGTGGGGAGACCAAAGAACTTTAAAAATTATTTAGTTTATGCAGAACCTATTGAAGATCCCAGTTACTAATTTTGGTGTTTAGAATAAGCCGAATAGGCTTGGGGAGAGAGGCGCCAGCGCTGTCTTTTTAGATATTGGGCGCCTTGAGGATTTTTGTTTATTTCTATGACGAGACCTTTGGACTTTAGAGCAAGGAGAAGAGACTTGGTAAATTCTTCATCGCGCGCTGTTTCTGCCGAGATTTTATTTGTAAATGCGGCTTCTGGAGAAATGGAATACAAATAATGAAGTATTTGCTCGGAAATCCTGTCTTTAGTCTTTTGGCTTATTTGTGGCATAGCTGAAAAAGTTATTCGGTTTATTTAAATCTAGTTGTAAACTTGGGAGTTTATACATAGTTTTATAATTTGTGTTTTAGGATGTGTTACATGGCAAAAATAGAATTTATAGAGAAGCATGATAGAAAGGAAGTTGAGAAAATCCTGAATCCTTTAGTTAAAGAATGGTTCTTTGGGAGATTCGAAGATTTTTCTGAAACACAGTTATATGGTGTGAAGAATATTTATGACAGGAAGAATATACTTGTAAGCGCTCCAACTGGGGGAACTAAGACACTTACTGCATTTTTAGGGATATTAAATTACCTTGTTGAATTGGCTTTGAAAAATGAGCTGGAAGATAAGATATATGCAGTTTATGTAAGTCCTCTTAAAGCACTTTCGAACGATATTCACGTGAATTTGATAAGGCCACTGGAAGAGATAAAAGCTTTGGCAGATAAGAAGGGATTGAAAATGCAGGAAATTAGGGTTGGATTGAGGACTGGAGATACTACAACAAGTGAGAGAGCTAAGATGGCTAGAAAGATATCGCATATATTTGTTACAACTCCTGAAAGTTTGGCGATAGTTCTTACTACGAAGAAAGCTGTAGAACAGCTTCATGCTTTGGAGTTTGTTGTGGTTGATGAAATTCATGCTCTGACTAATAAGAGAGGAGTTTATATGAGCCTGACTTTGGAGAGATTGAACGATGTCAGCCTAATAGAGCCAGTAAGAATAGGGTTGAGCGCTACAATTTCTCCTTTAGAGGAAATTGCCAAGTTTTTAGTTGGGAAAGGAAGGGACTGCCTGATTGCAAAAGTTAAATTAATGAAAAAAATTGAAATTGGATTGGATTTTCCCGGGGAGAATATCCTTGAAGCAGAGACTATTGAAAGCCAGACAAAACTTTACAAGATTTTACACGAAATAATACAGAAACATAAAACAACTTTGATATTTACTAATACTAGGGCAGCTACTGAAAGAATGGTTCATTACCTTGACTTAAATTTCCCTGGAGAATATGTTGGATTAATAGGAGCGCATCATAGTTCTATGAGCAAAGAAGAAAGATTTTCTATTGAAGATAGGCTGAGAAAAGGAGAACTAAAGGTTGTTGTGAGTTCTACATCTTTAGAGTTGGGCATTGATATAGGAGGGATTGATATTGTTGTTTTGCTAAAAAGCCCGAAGAGTGTAAGCAGAGCACTTCAAAGAATTGGAAGGGCTGGACATAAACTGCATGACAATCCTAAGGGAGAATTTATTGTGCTTGACAGAGATGATTTAGTTGAATGCGGGGTTATGATGAAAGAAATGATTGAAAATAAGATTGATAAGACTGAAATTCCAAAAAATGCACTTGATGTTTTGGCTCAGCAGATATATGGGATGGCTATATCAAAGATTTGGAAAGCGGAAGACATGTTAAAAGTTATAAGAAAAAGTTATTGTTATGAGAGTTTGACAAAGGAGGATTTCTTTTCTGTTGTGAGCTATTTGGCTGGAGATTATGCTTTGGAGCACAGGCATGTGTATGCGAAAATATGGTATAATGAAGAAACTGGAGAAATAGGCAAGAAGGGAAAGATGGCTAGAGTAATTTATATGACTAATATAGGAACTATTCCAAATGAGAGCTTCATGAGTGTTGTAATAGCAAGCCCGGCGGATAAAAAGGGGCAAAATGTAGGGAAAGTTGATGAAGGATTTTTGGAAAAAATAAAAAGAGGAGATATATTTGTTTTGGGAGGGAAAAAATACCAGTTTTTGTATGCGAGAGGAATGAAAGCGTTTGTAAAGGGAGACATTAGCAAGAGTCCTACGATACCCAGCTGGTTTAGTGAGATGCTTCCTTTGAATTTTGAACTTGCTGTTGATGTGGGAAAATTTAGAGGTTTGGTTAAAGAAAGATTAAAGAATAAGAAAGAGTGTTTGGAATTTATTGAAAAATATATTTACTGCAAAAAACATATTGCTGAAGAAATTTATAATTATTTTAAAGAGCAGGAGGGATTCAGCGAGATTCCTACAGACAAATTGATTGTTGTTGAGAAGTCTAAAGAACAAAAAGAGTATCTTGTCTTTCATAGTTTGTTTGGGAGGAGAGTTAATGATGCTCTGTCAAGGGCGTATGCTTACGCTGCTGCGAGATTAAAGCAGAGAGATATAGAAGTGGGTATAAACGACAACGGCTTCTTTATAGCTGGGGAAAAACTTGATGAGGATAAGATAATTTCATGGGTGAAAAGCAAGGATTTGAAAAAAATATTAAATGAGGCTATTGAGAAAACAGAGGTTTTGAGAAGAAGATTCAGGCATTGTGCCGGAAGGAGTTTGATGATACTTAGGAATTATAAAGGCAGGGAAAAGAGTGTTGGAAAACAGCAGGTTCATTCGGAGTTTTTACTAAGTGCTGTCAGGAAAATAAGCATGGAGTTTCCTATTTTGAGAGAGGCAAGAAGGGAAGTATTAGAAGATATGATGGATATTAAGAGTGCGGAGAAAGTTCTTGGAGATATTGAATCCGGAAAGATTAAAATTAAAGTTAAGAGAGTTCCGATAGCCTCTCCATTTGGACTAAATTTAATGCTCCAAGGCAGAAGTGATTTAATAAGAATGGAGGACAGGGCTAGTTTCTTGAAGAGGATGCACGAATTGCATTTGAAAGTGATTGGGGAGAAGAATTAGGTTTAAAAAGAGAGTTTTTGTTGAATTTTTATGAATGATGAAGAGCTTAGAACAGGTAGAGTTAAAGACATAAATTTGAAAGATATGTTTGTGGATTTAAAGAATAATGAAGAAGATATTAGAATAGCAAGAGTTCAAAACATAAGTTGCTTGAGAGATATAGTTACAGCTTTAAAATATGCCAAGGGGGAGTTTCCTGATAATAGAGAGGAGAGGAGAAGATTTATTGAAAAACATCAGAAATATCATAATCCACATCGAACTGCCTTACTTGGTGAGGTGGGTGGTATATTAGGTGGTGTTAGTTATTTAACTTTTATATCAAAAAGCCCAATAATTTTATTCAGCGGGGCTTTAGCTGTGGCGGCTGTTACAATATATCATGTGCTTAAAAATATTAATAGAGAAAATAATTTTATGAAATTGAGAGACTTAGGCAGGGAGATTAGAAAGTCTAAATTAGAAATGGGAATGTGGGATACTTCCGATATACCATATAGGCAAGGGTTAGATTATGGGGCTATTGATTTTGGCTAGGAGTTTGATTGGGGAGAGGAAATGAATAATTATTTAGTAGTAACAAGGCAAAAGCTTAAATAGTATTAAAAGATAAGAAAATTATGGGAAAAGTTAGAGAATATTTGGGAAGGAAAAGTACAAAATTGATTGGTGGCGTCTTAGCTCTTGCAACTATTTCCGGAACTTTTGGAGGAAATGAAAGCGGGCTGCCCCCTTTTGAAACAACAAAAACTGGAAATAGTTATGGAATAAATGTTGGTATTATAACTGAATTTGGAGAAGGATCAAACCATTATGGAATAAATGTTAGCCTTTTTAATGCCTACCTGGGAGGAAATATGAATGGAATTTCTCTTAATTTAGTTAGTTTTGGTGATTGTAAGAAATTTGCTCGGGATGCAGAAAGAGACATAACCAAAAGCAGAATTAATGGTTTGGAATTGGGTTTAGGTAATCTTGATCCTCAAAGTACAAGAGAGGTAAATGGAATCCAAGTAGGTGTAGTAAATCAGAATGCAGTTGGAAAAAATGCTCAAATTGGAGTTTATAATTCTTCTGGAGCAGAAGGAAGAAAAACAAAGAGAGGGATATTATTTAATGGCTGTTGGGATGATGGTTTTACAGAAAATAGATAATTCTTTTAAAAAATCTTTAAATCTGAATGTTTATAAGTGCTTGATTTTCTTAGTAATTATGGAAATTGAGCATTCTTCCAGGGAAGTTTACGTCAAAAAAAGAAAAGATGGAAAATACGAAGTTAGAGAAGATTATCCTATTGGACAGAGTGTTGATAAATTAGTTCATTATTTAGTTTATGCAGAAGAGGTTGAAGGAGGATTTGCTTTGCAAAGATTATGGTATATGGGGAGCCCTATGAAGAAAACTTTGGGGGTTGTGGTTGAATTGGGTGTAGAGACTAGTAAAAGACTTGAAGGGATGGCTTTTGAACTTGCTAAAACTATTCCCTTATCAAGAACAAAAGAAGGAGTTTGTTTAGAATGACAATAAAATATTTAGGAAAATGCTTATTAGTTGAAGAAAAAGGGAAAAAGATAATTGTAATTGGGGATTTACACTTTGGGTTTGAGGAAAGCTTGAATAAAGCTGGGGTGTTTGTGAGCAGAAAGATGTTTGAGGAGATGATTGAAGAATTAGATAGGGTTTTTGCGAAGATAGGAGGAGTTGATGAAGTTGTCTTATTGGGGGATGTTAAGCATGAATTTGGAGAGATAATGAGACAAGAGTGGAAAGACACTATTGATTTATTTGAATATTTAGAGGGTAAAATGAAGAAAGAAGGAAAGATTACTATTGTCAAGGGAAATCATGATGCTATTTTAGAGCCTATTGCTAACGAGGGTAAAAAAGTTGAATTAAGAGATTATTATTGTGTGGGAGAAACTTGTTTTTTGCACGGGCACAGGGATTTTGAAGAAATTCATAATAAAGAATTTAAAGTTTGGGTTATGGGACATGTGCATCCAGCTGTAAAAATAAGTGATGGGGTTAAAATTGAAAAGTATAAGTGCTTTTTGACTGGAAAATTTGAAGGGAAAAAAATAATTATCGTTCCGAGTTTTTTAGATTACAGCGAGGGGACAGATCCCAGAGAGAATTATGTTGAATTGCCTTGGAAGTTTGCCTTGGAAAGGTTTGATGTTAAAATTATCGGAGAGAATTTAGAGGTTTTGGATTTTGGGAAATTGGAAGAAATATAATTTCCCAAGTTTTGTGAAATTGGAAAAGATGAGATAAATATATAATTATAAGAAAATAGCTTTGTATATGGGTGAAATTGACAATTTGGTTTCTCAAAAAAGGAAGTTGAAGAGTGTAATTATTATAAGTATTTACATTTTCTTAATGATTGTTGCTGCGATTATTTTTAACAAATATGTTGACAGGGAAAGCTTACAAACAATTGTTATGGAAAGCGGCAAAGCTGGGATAATTGTCTACTTTTTATAGAAGTGATTTACGTAACTCTAACTCCTCTTTTTAATACATTCATTTTAATTGCTTCAGGTTATATTTTTGGAGGAAATCTTGGTTTTATTATAAATTTTCTTGCTACAACCCTTGGTTTATTTTTGATTATTCTTTTAGTAAAAAGGTATGGAAGACCTTTATTAAAAAGAGTTGTGTCCCCTCGTTTTTATAATCGCTTCGACCAAATCACCCAGAAAGTCGGCCCAATTACTTTATTAGTGGTATATGTTCTACCATTTACACCTGACGATGAATTGACTTATATAGTAGCAGCTGGGCCAATAGGAATTAAGAGGTTTATCATACCAATTTTAATCGGCTCTCTTGCCAAAGCAGCTTACAGCTATATTGGTGATTTGGGAGCAGAGGGAATAATCTTTGCCTTTTACGCTAGATTAATTTTACTATTAATTGGATTGGTCCTTGTGGGAGCACAGGAATATTTGATAAAAAGAAGTAGGTGAAAATTAATTATCCTTGGGGGGTTGGGCTCGAACTTGGGGGAAGGGTATGTGGGGAGGAAGATTAAGATCGTCTTCCAATTGGAGAGCGTTAACGGAGCATTTTTTCAGGATTACATTGTATAAAGGTATCATTGTGTCTTTGGGAACTTCTTTCTTTTTCCAAGATTTATGGAAATCTTTGGCTTCTTCTTTTGATGTTGACAAGACTATTACTCCCTCACAGGAAACTTCGCCGTTTTTCTTATCTTTTTTCTCCCTATCTTCGTATATAATTGAAAATTTAAAGGAAATTTTTACTGCTTCTGCGTCCTTTAATAAATCTACTTTCTCTTTTTCAACATTTGAAAATTCTATATTTGTATTTATTGCACTTCGTGTAAAGTTGGGGGAGCGTTCCGCCAAGACTTTTGTCAAATTAAATCCTATTACTTGCATGTTTAAGTTTATAATGGGTTGTTTTTAAACTTTATTGTGGAAAGAGGATAACTACATCAAGTCTTCTTCGGAAACAACGACAAAGTCACCTATTGCAACAATTGTGTTGTAAGGAACTAAAAGCTCTTTTGCAGAAGAAATTTCAAGGTTAAGATTTTTTGTGTGGATTGTCGGATCTTTTAAAAGAAGCTGGAGCAATTCCCCAGTACGAGTTTCAAAATTAATATCTTTGACTATGCCAAGGCGCTTACCTTCTTTTGTAACAACGAGCTTTCCTATAACTTCTCTAAAGGGTCTTTTTTCAACAGGCATGTTATGTGGAAATAGGAGGAATATATAAACTTTATTGTGGTTTGTTTTGATTATCAAAAGTTGATGAAGAGAAGAAATGTGTGAAAAAGAGCAGTCATTTTAATAATTAACTGTTTAATTATACGAACTTTTATTTTTATGTTGTTTGGTGTGGGATTTATTATAGGGATATTTTTTAATTGAAAGTTTGTTTAGTAGAGGATATGGAGTGACCCTGTGGTTTCTTATGGAAATTAAAGAAGAGTTTAAATCTTGGAGTTGGAAGAGTTTTTCTTTAATTTTTATTTATAAATATTTATATTATATATTATATATATTATTAATACTATTTTTGTATTGGTATGTTTAGTTCTGTTAATTTATAGATTATAAATATTTGACTGGTATGTTTTGTTTTATGTTCGTTTAATTTTAAGATATTATTAATTTATTATTGTTTAATTATTGTGTTCCATAGGAAGTCAAGGTGTGGGTTTATTTTTGTCTTTTTAAAGTAATTAATGTGTTTTATATACGGAAATAATATATATTTCAGTGGAAATAGAGGTTTGAGACAGATAGGTTTATAAATTTTAGAATTTGCTAATACTAGGGGGAAAAGAGGATGGATAAAATAGATACAATTTTTGATTCTTATGTAGACAATACTTTATTTAAAGATAAGACTGTTTTACAAGCCAATTATTCTCCAGATACTATTCCCCACAGAAAGGATCAGATCGAGGCTGTTGCTTCGATACTTGCTCCAGCTTTGCGCGGGGAAAAGGTCAGCAATGTTTTTGTTTATGGAAAAACCGGTTGTATTGCTGGAGATAGTTTGGTTTATACAAGCAACGGATGGAAGAAAATTAAGAACATAAAACAAGGAAAAGAGCTAGTACTTAGCTTTAATACCGAAGAAAAAAAGTATGAATGGAGCGATTTTATTTTTTTAAAATTTGAAAATAGAGACAAGTTATTAAAAATTAGTCTGGATAATGGACAGGAACTTGTTGTTACGAAAGATCATCCTCTGCTTGTTTCTGATATGAACTGGAGGAAGTCTGATAAATTGAAGGAAAATGAAGAAATTGTCATAGGGTATGATTTGCCTTCTATGAATACAAAAGAAATCCCTCTTATTTTGGCTAGATTGCTGGGGTTCACCATTAGTGATGGGAGTTTGAATATTAGAAAGAGAAGGGTAAAGGATGGAAGAGGATATTATTATAATGCTAATAAGCAGAGATTTAGATATTTTTCAGACGACTACAATCTGCTTGAAATGGTGAAAACAGATATTTCATCTTTGTTTAATTGCTCTCCTTCTATTATTGTTCCAATGAATCGGTGCGCTCATGTAAATGCGATCTCGCAAGAACTTTGCGGTTATTTAAATGATTTGGGAGTTCCTTTTGGAGAAAAAAGCAAGATTGTACAAATACCTGAAATTGTTTTACAATCTTCTCCAATCATACAAAATGAATTTTTAAAGTCTTTATTTACAGGAGACGGAACAGTGAGCTCTCATACATATATGATAGAATATTATTCTAATTCTAAAAGATTACTGCAGCAGATTTCCTGCTTATTACATCAACAAGGAATTATGTGCAAGATAAAATATAAATTATCAAGATGCAACGGCAAGATTTTTGATTCTTATAGGCTTTATATAATGGGACAAGAAAACTTATTTAAATTCTGTCATAAAATTGGGTTTTATGGGAAAAAACAGGAACGATTGAAGATTATGCTAGCAAAATATAAAGTTAATATGGGTGTTTATATAAAGAGTTACGGGCTCTCCAAAATTGTTAAGATTGAAGAAACTTATGAAGATTTTGTTTATGATTTAAATGTGCCGAAAAACCATTCTTTTGTTGCGAATGGAATTATTTCACATAATTCAGGGAAGACATTGAGTGTGCAACATGTGGGAAACAGACTTAAAGAAAAGCTTGCCCAAATGGGAAAGGACAATTTAAGATTTTTATATATCAATTGCAAGCTGAAAAAAGTTGCAGATACAGAATACAGGATTATAGCTGAGCTTATTAAAGTTTTAGGGGGAAAAATTCCAGCTACTGGGCTGCCGACAGATTCTGTTTATTCAAAATTTATTGAGATGATAGACGACAAGAAACAAGTTATTATTTTAGTTTTGGATGAAATAGACCAAGCTGTAAAGAAGATAAATGATAATTTTATTTATACTTTAACAAGGTTAAATTCAGAGCTAAAAAATGCACAGATATGCCTTGTTGGAATAAGCAACAGTTTAACTTTTATGGATCATCTAGATCCTAGGGTGAGGAGTTCGCTGGGGGAAGAGGAGCTTGTATTCCCACCATATAATGCTTTACAACTACAAGATATTTTAAAGGAAAGAGCTGCAAGTGCCTTTAATGATTCTGTTTTGGAAGAGGGAGTTATACAAAAATGTGCAGCCTATGCGGCGAGAGAGCACGGCGATGCCAGAAGAGCCCTTGATTTATTGAGAGTTGCTGGGGAACTGGCAGAAAGGGAAGGAAAGAAAAAAATTTTATTAGAGCATATAGATTCTGCAAACAACAAAATAGAAAGAGACAAAATGCTGGATGTGATAGAGAGCGAGCCGGCGCAGTTTCAGCTTGTTTTATGGAGTATAATGTCCATGGAAAAAAAGAGCAAAGAGGGAGTTTATACTGGAGATGTTTATAATTCTTATCAAGAGGTATGCGAAAAAACGAAAAATGAAATTTTAACACAGAGAAGAGTTTCTGATATTTTAGCAGAGTTTGACATGCTGGGAATTATAAATGCGAGGGTGGTAAGCAAGGGAAGGCAGGGCAGGACGAGAGAGATAAAATTAATGCTAAGCCCATCAATTAAAGAAAAGGCAAAAGAGATTTTGAAGAAATCACTTGATTTATGATGTCAAGGAACTTGACAGAATGTTCCTTAATCATCCAAAAGTTTAAAATAAATACAAAAAAACTTTTTGATAACTCGAAATGGACTCAAAAATACTAGAGACAATAAGGGAAAGGGGATTGTTGCTAGAGAGAGATATTTATGAATTGGTTGAGAAATTTGGAAATATAGAACAAGCAAAGTATTTTTTGGATAATTTGGAAAGGGCGACAGGGCAGAAAATAATAACCAAGGGCGTTCTAAGCAAGAATATAGAGTTTGTAAAAAGCGCAATAAGCAATCTTCCTGGGAAAAACAAAAGTGTTGTGGAAAATATATTTTTCAAGTTAGGGATAAGCCTTGAGATAAGACAGGAAAAAGTTATTGAAGAGATTAAGAAAGATAAAATAAGGCAGGATTATCAGGTTTTTTATGCGGATACGAAGCCGGATAAGAAATTAGAGGTCAAGGACTTTACAGGGCACTTTAGAGCAAGGTATCAGGCTTTACAGGCAATTTTAATGAGGCATCCAGAATTGAATAATTTAGTTTCAATAAATAAAATTTCCAGCGACAGAAAGAATTTAAGCATAATAGGAATAGTTTCAGAGAAAAGGGTTACAAAGAATAATAATTTAATTATAACTTTCGAGGATTTGACAGGAAAAGTGACTGCTCTCGTTAAGTTTGACAGGGAAGAAGTTATAGGGAAGGCGAGAGAATTGCAATTGGATGATGTTGTGGGTGTGAAGGCTTCAGGGAGCAGCGAAATTCTTTTTGTTCATGATATAATATTTCCAGATGCTTTCATTTTGGAGAAGATGAAATTTGAACAGGAAGGAAGCATAGCTTTTATTTCAGATATTCATACTGGAAGCGGCAGACACTTAGGAAAGAGTTTTGAGAAATTTTTAGAATGGATAAACAGCGAGGATGAGGACGCAAGGAAGATAAAATATTTGTTTTTAGTTGGGGACAATGTTGATGGGGTTGGTGTTTTTCCAGGGCAGGAAAAGCATTTGGAACTAACGAGCCTTAAAGAACAGTATAATGCATTTGCTGATTATTTAAGGCGTATTCCTCAGAGTATT
>CAYNKB010000005.1:21064-21457 GCA_964397725.1 Candidatus Woesearchaeota archaeon
TTTTCCAGGACAGGAAAGTGTTTTAGAGTTAAAAAGCATGAAAGAGCAATATCATCTTTTGGCTTCATATTTAAGGAAAGTTCCGAAAAATATAACGATGTTTATGTGCCCCGGACAGCACGACGCTGTGAGGGTTGCAGAGCCACAGCCAATTATAGACAGAAGGTATGCTCCAGAGCTTTACGAGATAGAAAATTTAGTTTTAGTTACTAATCCTACACTTGTAAAATTGATAGAAGGAGACAAGGAGTTTAAGGTTTTGATGTATCACGGAGCAAGCATTCACAGTTTCATTAATAATATTCAGGAGCTTAGAGAATTAAAAGCTCATAGTTGTCCGGCAAGAGCTGTAAGGCATATGCTGAAGAGAAGGCATTTAGCTCCGAGCCATTC
>CAYNKB010000006.1:0-1095 GCA_964397725.1 Candidatus Woesearchaeota archaeon
CTGCAAGACGCCTTTCCTCTGCAATTCAGTTAAGTCAATAACATCCCTCTTCTTTTCAAACCATCCCATTCCTACAACAAAGAGACATTTTATTTAAACCTAATCCAAAACAAATGCGTAACTTCAGAGTAGATAATCCAGTTAGCCTGCTTTTCTATAATCATGACCTGACAAATATCCGACCAAAGAAGCATGTTTTGGGTCCTTATAATCAAAAATAATCCTCCCTCCCTTTCCCGCAGATATAGCGCGATATCCTTTTAAGTTTCCACCCCTAAGCACATGCTCATCTCCTGACCCTGTACCAATTTTTGCCAAAGCCGCACCTATCATCCTAGAATCATGCCCTTTTATTGATTTTTCAAAAGGCCTTGTGACTTCAAGCGATACTCCTGCATCACTCTCAAGCTTGCTGACTGCCGTTCTTCCACCCATCAAAAGCACAATCCCTGTAACAGCAAACCAAATTCCTATTACACTTCCAAAGCTGTAATCAACATCGCCCAAAATAGCATTTCCCGTAATCCCTTGATAAGAACTAATCAACAGCACAGCGCCTATAAAAGTGAATACCGCCCCAGAAATTAAAAATGATCTCCTTGGCAAACCCATTCTTATTTGAATTCAAGGGAGTTTTTAATTATTTCTCTTTTAAATATTCAAAATGACATAAATAGAATAATGGTCGGAAGCTTTTTCAGTCAATTCATTTTTATAATTACTGGGTGATATAGTCCAGCTATCATCTTTTCACCAATGCAAGATGGGAATATAAACAATTTCTTTTGTTTTTAGCACTTTGCTCACAAAATTATCCTTTCCATTATAATAAATCCCATCTCCCTCATTATCAATTGTCTTCTTTCCTGTTTTAGGATTAATATACACAAACCTTTGGATAAAATCCATCGGAGCCACCAGCACCACGTAACACCCTTAATAGTTTTAATCTGATAAGTGGAAAAGTCACTGTCGGATGTGAGCCATTAAGGCTTACACGGGTTTCGGTTACTGGAATTGCTCAGTTTCCGAAGCACTTGAACAACTCAATTGTCTGTATGGGCCTGATAGCCCGGAAAGGATAACCGATGTTAT
>CAYNKB010000006.1:1105-1873 GCA_964397725.1 Candidatus Woesearchaeota archaeon
TTTTCAAAAAATTTTGTTTGTAAAGTAAACCCTAGTCCTGTTTTACCATTCTTTTTTAGATAATTAATCATAGCCTTAACCAACACCTTACCATAACCCTTTCCTTTTTCAATAGAAATAATGCTGCAAATTCCATTGATATTATACTTTCTTCCTAGATAATTTATTTTAATTGGTCTCAACCCACCAAAAGAAACTACTTTTCTGCCATCTTTAACAAAAAACCATTTTGTATCGGGCTCAAAATCCTTTTTGTTCTTCCTCTCGCTATCTCCCCACTCCCTTACTCGAGTTTTATTAATTAAATTAAAATAACTCCTTGAAAGATTTTTGTGTTTTATTATTTTTATTTTCATCCCAATATCTCCCTGACTTTACCAATAAATTCCCTTATATCTTTACCTAATTGATTCTTTATAGAATTAAAAACAATTTCATCATCAATCTTGTCATATTGATGTGTAATAAAATTTTTCATGCCTTTGGCGCTTTTCAGACTTTCTGCAAGATCCTTGGAAATAATTTCAGAATCGTTTAATATAGAATATGAACTGGAATCATCTTCGGGTCTTTTCAAATTCTTAATCTTAATAAGGTAAAACGCAACATCTGTAACAGCTTCCATAATTCTCTCAATTTGCCTTTCGCATGCGCGTCTTTTAACGATGCTTGATTTATATTCTTCGAATGTATTCGGAGCAATTTCCTCTAAAAAAGAAATATCTTCTTCAATTTGATCAATCTTATCAAATATCCTATTCTTTTGAT
>CAYNKB010000006.1:1883-19927 GCA_964397725.1 Candidatus Woesearchaeota archaeon
ACATCAACCTTATCGCTGACACTTCCTAGAATATTTATCCTAAATTCCGTCGCTTTGCTGACACCGATTTTATTAAATTTAACAGCAAGGTCTACATCACTCCTAAATGTGGGATCATTTTCGGCATAGCTTCCAAATAAAATTATCTCTTTAATTTTAGAAGACAATTTATGACTTAATATCTCCTTCTTAGCTTTTTCTATTATCTCTCTTATGTACCATCCTTTCTTCAGCCTAAACTCTTCCTTAAACACAATTAAATCTCTTATTGCTTCCAGCTTCTTCCTGATATCTCTTGAAAGCCTGTTTTTTTCAGACTGGGTTAGTGCAATTCCAAGCAATTGTTTCTCAATTATCTTCAGCTCGCGTTCTCCAAATATTTTCCTCAAATTCTCATTGCCCTTTACTTCGTTTAATAAACTCATATTATTTATAACCTTTATTTAGGTTATAATAACCATATATATGGTTATATTTAAATATTTTGTTTTTGAGTTATTTCCATTAATTAAAGTCCAAAATAGCATAAACAATATATAATCCAAACATCTCCATAATTATGGATAATTCAAGCACAAGCCACGATTACGGAAGCTCAGAAGGAATAGTTTCTAGAGAAATATTAGATGCCGTAAGAAATTATTATCAAACTCACAACAATAGCGGGCAGATAAGTGACCTAAAAGAACATGTGGAAAAACTAGGACTTTACCCTCCAATAACAGAAATAGAAAACGCAAGGGACATAGCTCTTTCTAAGAGATAAATAAGGTTTAAATAAACCCAAACACTTTATATGTTATAAAAAAGAGAATACAAATACTAGCATGGCTGTTGATATACACAAACTAATAGCGGCTATAAACCCCGACGTTTATTGCTCAAAAGAATATGACGAATCTGAAAGAAAACCTCTGGATAAGATAGTCAAAGATATTGTCAAGAAGTCTGGTTATCTTAAGGCAGCAGAAAAAGCCAAGCCTATAGATCCTGACTACCTCGATATAATAAACACAAGAGTGTCAAAAAACGCCTTCGCTCTTACTGGAATTAAAAATCCAATTCAAAAGCACAAGCTTATATACGACGACTTTTCCCAAAACCTTGAGCCTGTTTACTTCTGGCTTCTTGATTATTTGAATTATGAATATGAAAAAACAGATAAATTGCTTGATAACTTCGTGTCTTCAGCAGGCTCTGGCTTTTTCTCCGAAATGGGGCAAAGAGCCACAAAAATGCAGGAAGAGGCAATGAAAATCTTCGGAGTTGCAAACACAGTTCTGCGTTCCATATTAAACATAGTTTATGACTTAAAAGAATTCAAAATCCGCCTCGCCCAGTATGATGATTACAATAATAAAAAAGAAAAAGACAAAAGCCGTGCAGCCCTTCTTTCTTTAAAACAAATCTGGCTTGATAAAGTGGATATAAATCGCGGAAACAGCTCAATAAAAGCCCTCGCCGTTTCAGGAGCAAATCAGCCAAATTTTGTAACTTTGATTCACGCATTTATGGCTGCAGAAAGTTTGGAAAAGATAAAGGAATATGATTTAAATGATTCTGTAATAAGAATATTGGAACAGCGCTTCCCTGAATTTCAGCTCTGGATTAAAGAATCCGAAAACGAATTAAGAAAAAGATTTGAAATTGAAAAAAATTATCTCCGCAGTCAGGTAAATTCCCTAAAATTATATTCAAGATGGATAAAGCCTTACCTTCACGCCTCCAAAGATTTGGAAGCAAGAGGAAAAGCAACTTCAGCTTTAGTAACCAATTTCAATACAGTCTTATTTGAATTGGCTGTAATGGCTGAAGGTAAATACGACCCAAGAGGAGACATCGCCCTAGGGGACTTGCCTGAAGCTTTTAAAAAAATTAAGACAAGAAAATATTCTCCAATACTTGTTGTAGAATTAAACTTTAGAAGCTCTCCTGAAAGAGCAGACCAGCGTGGTGGCTACGGTTTCCGAGGCAGGGTTGAATTAACCTTCACATCATATGGCTTAAATGAAGATGAAATAAAAATTCTAAAGCAGGAGATAGAAAAAGATGACGTCGGAGCTATGTTAGAATACATAGAAGGGGCAACAACAAAATCCCTTGAGCAGATACAGGCTGACATAGACGACCTCTTAGATGAAAAAAAGCCTGAAGAAAAGCCTTCAAGTGACGATGATAATCCTTTTACTGCACTTTTCTCTTTCTTTAAATCAGAAAAGAAGAAAGATAAAGAAAAAGACATGTCAAAAGGTATTCCCAAGGATACTTATGAAGAAAAAGTAATGCGCTCTCAGGCAATATTAGAATCAAGGTTCAAATGCAGGAAAACCTATGAAGCTTACAAGAAAGAGCACAATCTTCCATCTATGCCTCCAACCCAGTTTTGAAAAGGCTTTTATATCTATTTGCCCTCTGTAAAATATGGCAAAGAGAGGAAAAATAAGTGAAATAAAATCAAAAGTAAAGATAAAAGAGCTGACAAAAGAGGAAAGTAAAAAAATTGACTTAGAGTCTGAAATAAAAGAATTTGAATCAGATGAATTTTCATCTTTCGTATCCGGCCCAGAAAGTCCTGTATTAAGGCCAAACATACAAACAGGGCAAGAGACGCAGGTACAAAGAGAATCTGAACGGCCTTCAGAGCCAATTTATTCTCCAAGAGCAACAACCCAATCCTCACAATACAAGACTGCTGAAATAACTCCTTCAGGAACCTTGCCGACATTAAATGTCGGGAGAGACTTTGCTATGCGCCGTTCAGAATCTGCCCTGCCTGAAAACACGCAGACAGAGGAAAAACTGAGGCATGACCAAGAAAAGCAAATAGAAGAAAAAAAATATGAAACTCAGCGTGGCTCAAAGAAAAGATATCCCTGGGAGATATAAGAAAAGATTTATAAACTATAGCCTCTATAGCAACTATAGGTAAAATGGATATAACAACAATTCAATTAAGCAAAGAAACGAAAGATAAGATTTCATCCTTCGGAATTAAAGGAGAAAGTTACGATGATATTCTTAAAAAGATTTATTCTCTGGCAGTTAAGGAGCAATTGAGGGAGTTTTTGCTTTCATCAGAAAACACAGTTTCTATAGAAGAAGCCAGAAAAGAGGTTGAAAAGCAATGGCCAAGGTCGAAATAATTCGGCCCTTGTTAGAAGAAATAAAAAAGAAATTCAAAGGCGAGTCTCATAAGATTATTGATTTGCTTGAAACTTTAGAGGAGAATCCCAAAAAGGGAAAACCTGTGGGGCAAGTTGGAGGAATTGTTATTAAAGAACTAAAATATAAAAGTTTTAGGTTTTACTTTATTACAGATGGATATAAATTAAAAGCACTGGATAAAGATAGTTTGATTGATTTATTAATCAGATTTGTTAAAATGTCTTATAAAAACAGCCAACAAAAGACAATTGATGAAATCCGAAAGATATTATCTAATTTCGGCCAGGATGGATTCAAAAGTTAATTGTATACGAAGTCTAGTAACGTTTAAATAAACCCTCAGCTTTTATTAAAAATGGGTGATAACTACAGACTGAATTTCTATGCCGGAGCAGACTATGGCTTAGACTCCAATTACGGAGACTTTTTAGGATATCGCGTTCCAGCAGGATTAATCGGGCAGGCAACTGATCCAAGAACAGCAAATCAAATTAAGATGACTGCTGATAAAATAAACACAGGAGGAAAAGTTGTGGAAGTCCAAATGGTAACTCCCGACGTTGCAGAATCTATTCCAAATCAGCATCTTGATGAAATAAAACGCCTTTCGAAAATAACAGGCACAGAGCTAACTCTTCACGGTCCTTTAGTAGAGCCGACAGGAGTTACAAGGCAGGGCTGGAACGAAACTCAAAGATTGCAGGCGGAAAGACAAATGCAGTCTGCCGTAGATAGAGGGCACAAACTTCGCCCGGATGGAAACCTTGTAGTAACTTTCCACTCCTCCAATGGCCTTCCAGAGCCTGAAACTATAGTAAAAGATGCTAAAGGAAAGAACGTTACAACAGACGTTTGGATTGTTGATGAAAGAACAGGGCAATTTGCACAAAGACATCCGGAAATGGATTATCTAAGAGGAAAGATGGAAGATGTGAAAGAGACAGTCAATAAGCAAAACGAGGAAGCCTGGTTCAAACAATTACAAGGAGTTTCTTTCCACGCAAACCAAGGGGCTGACATAATAGAAAAGGGGCTTATATCTTCTCAAATTAAAGCGGGGAAAAAAGAAATAGTGTCAAAAGAAGAGTTGCTAAATTTATACTCTCAATATGTTTCAGGAAAAGCAGAAAAAAAATTAAAAGAATTTGGTGAATATGCTCCAGGAATAAAAGAGCAAATGCAAACTATTGTTCATGGAGATATATACCTTAGAGATTCCTATCAAGATCTTCAAAAATTGTTCAACATGGCCTATTATGCAGCGCAAAAGAAGGGTAATAAAAATGACTTAGATAAATTAGACAATTTCAGGAAACAAATAGGCCCTTATTTAAAAGATATAGAAGATCCATCAAAAATAAATCAACTATCAGAAAAAATCGTAGACGGAATAAGTGTTCTGCGTTCTATATCTCCCCCTAAAACATTCACTCCGCTAAAAGATTTTGCAATTGACAAGTCTTCGGACACTTTCGGAAATATAGCATTTAACTCCTATAAAAAATTCGGAAACAATTCCCCAATAATCAGCATAGAAAATCCTCCCGCGGGCTCCGGACTAAGCAGAGCTGAAGATCTCCGTTCAGTCATAGAAGCCTCAAGAAAAAAGTTCATTGAAAAAGCAAAATCAGAAGGAATATCTGAACATGAAGCAAAAAAACAGGCGGAAAAATTAATTGGGGCAACATGGGACGTAGGGCATATAAATATGATAAGAAAATTCGGATATGGAGAAAAAGAGCTCATCGGAGAAACAGAGAAAATAGCCCCTTATGTAAAGCATGTTCACTTATCAGATAACTTCGGGCTGGAGCATACGGAGCTTCCAATGGGAATGGGAAACGTTCCAACAAAAGAGCATCTTAAACTTCTTGATAAATACAACAAACAGGCAAAAAAGATAATTGAAACAGGAAACTGGTTCCAGCATTTTCAAACAACTCCTTTAGTAGAAACATATTCTGCCTTAGGCTCTCCTATATATCCTATGGCTGGCGGTCCGTATTGGAACCAAATTTCAGGAGGCTCTGGAGGATACTTTTCCGGACAGGGTGCAGTCCTCCCAAATTACAACTTTCAAACTTATGGCTCAGGATTCTCAAATCTTCCTCCCGAATTAGGCGGACAAGCAACAGGAAAAAATCGCCTTTCAGGCGCCCCAATGGAATAAACAACATTTAAAAAAGAAAGTTCATTATATTCACCGATAAAAGATGGCAAAAAAGAGAGGAGTAAAATCAAAGAGTGCTTCCAAGATAGTTAAAAAAAGAGAAATCCTTGGAGAGAAAGAAATAGCTATGGACTTTGCTCAAAAGGCATATGTTAAGTTTGACAAAATGATTAAAGCTTCTGTTCTTTTTGGAAGTCAGGCAAAAAATACAGCTTCCTCCGGCTCAGATATAGATATAATTCTGATAATAGACGACGCAGCAATAAACTGGGACTTGGAGTTAATTTCTTGGTATCGTGAGGAGTTGGGAAAGATAATATCCGCTCAAAATTATTCCAAAGAACTCCATATTAACACAATCAAATTAACAACTTGGTGGCAGGATTTAATGCACGGAGATCCTGTTGTATTAAATATTTTAAGATATGGAGAGGCTCTTATAGATTCAGGAGGGTTTTTCAATCCCTTAAAAGCTCTGCTCTTGCAAGGAAGAATAAAATCAACTCCGGAAGCGGTTTATGCTGCACTGCAAAGAGCTCCAGCGCATATAGCAAGATCAAAAGCAGCAGAAGCAGGAGCAATTGAAGGAGTTTACTGGGCAATGATTGATTCAGCTCAAGCTGCATTAATAACAGCAGGCAAACTGCCTCCATCTCCCGAGCATATTCCAGAAATGCTAAAAGAAACATTCGTAGATTCAGGAATGTTAAAAATAAATTCAGTCAGGGCAATCCGAGACTTATATGCTTTGCATAAATCAATCTCCCACGGGCAAGTTTCGGATATTAAAGGCGTTGAATTAGATCAATGGCAGGATACAGCTGAAAAATTCCTTCTTGAAATGACAAAAATAATAGATGTTCTATTAGAAAAAAAAGAATAATTATTTATCTATATCAACTATACCATGAAGAAGATGCATTACTCCAAGCTTTTCTCTAGTTGCTTTATTTACCATATCCTTTCCTTTCTTCCTATCCTTTGAACTTGAACTCTTCATTAATTTCCTGCCTTCAATTTCATCGCTTGTAGCATTTTCATATGATAATCTAATATTTCCTATTGCATAATCTGCAAGAGCACTTTGTCTCTGAGCTTTTTTCTTAGGGAATCTTGCAAGAAATTCACTTTCAGTCTTTGCTATAGCTTCTCCAATATAATTTACAGCCATTCTCTCATTACCTATCTGCATAGCTTCAGAAGCTTGAGCAACTTGTATATCTCCATTAGTAAGATATTTATTTCCTTCTAAATCTTTTCTCACAGCTTCAACAACCTCTTGACGAGCAGTTTCTATCAATTGAGATTCGCTTACTCTTTTATCTTTAGAATTATAACCTTGAATTAAATTAACAAGCCCTGCATATCTTTCATGCAATTCTGCAGTCTTGTTTCTTTCACTATCCCTCGTTTTAACAACTGGAGTAGCGAACACTTTCTTAGCCAATTCTCCTTCCTTACCGCTTCGGGCTTGTCCAAATATAGATGCTCCATGTTCATCCATTCTTCCTATAGCAGTTCTTTCCGCAATATGAACAACATTCCCTTCCAAGAAGTGGCCCACTTTATACTTATCACTTGTATCAACAACTAATCCTTTATCTCTGGCATATTCTGCTGCAAAATCTATTGCTCCCTGAACTTCGCCAGTATCCGTAGAATTAAGATCTTGATAGGCTTTACTGCCTTTGCTAAGCAAGTCCATGTCTCCCATCCAATTTTTATATTCTGTCATAAAAAACTCACAAAAAGCAGGTATTTAAATCTTTCGGTTGTAAGAACTAACCAGTAGTAACAAAGGGATATATTAAACTTCCCATCTTAATGATAAAATAGGAAGAATTTTATTATACTTGTTTACACAAAGTAGTCGGAGATTCGATTCTCTCTGGGACAATTATTTTTTCGCAAGCTTCCAGAGAAGATTAAAGATGTTGGCTTGCAATTCAGCAAATGAAGGGTCTTCTATCTTAATTCCTATTTGCTCTTTATCAGTTACCCTTAGAAATATAACTTTTTCTTTTGATATAGCTAATTCGTAATCTTTTCCCTTCATCAGTTCATCCATAAACTTCATTTCTCTAAACTCTTTTTTATTATTCTTTTTTCTTTCCTGAAGAGACTTCGTGTTTTCAGTTATTATCTTAGCCTTTATTCCTTTCTCAATACGCTGTTTTATATAAGGTTCCAAGAAGATGGGTCTAAAGTTGATTACTTTTTCTGAGATATATGAGTAAGCCTCTTTATCATTTAAATTAATCATCTCTCTTGCAGCAGTTTTGAATCCTTCAATTCCCTCATATATCTCTACTTTAGGCTTGGGAATTGCAACACCTTTAAGATTCTTGTACTCTTTTGCCAGATTTTTAATGGCATCTTCCTTTATTCTTTTCTCTTCTTCAACATTATCTAATAAGAGCAAAGGGTTGATACATGAGTAGTAGGTAACTCCCGATTTTGTCGATTTAGTAATCATCCCTTTTTTTATTAACTGCCTTAGAACGTAGTATGAAGCTTGCCTTTCAATCAACGAATGCTCAGCAATGTCACTTGCCTTAGCAGAATCTAGTTTTAGACAGGCAATATAGACTTTTCTTTCTTGTTCTGTTAAACCTAATTTTGATAGATAGTCTTCCATAAATGATATTTGTTTCTTATGTATTTAAATCTTATTATTGGTGAAAAATATTTTTCACCATAAGACTATAAGAAGAAATTTGTGGGCTTTTTTATGGAGAGAACAAGTTTCACAAATGCTGAAAATAGAGCTTTTTACAGAAGTCTGCCTTTGGGCAAAATGGATTTATGGATAGAATCTTCTGGCTTAACTCAAACCCCGGAATTAGACTTAATTTGGGAAAATCTTTCTTCAGTCCCAGAAATTTTGGAGTTGGGTGCGGGAGAAGGAAGAGTTGTAGAAGGTCTTCTTTCTAGAAGATATAATGGAACAATCTATGCTGTAGAAAGAGACGAAACAAGACATGATTTATTGAGGAATAGATTTGAAGATAATAAGAATGTGCGAGTACTGCAAAAAGATATTTTAAAAGACAAATTGCCTAACTCGCACACAGGTCTATGGCTATGGGCTGGAATTGTTGAATTTAATCCTGGTGAGCAGAGAAATGCATTACAAAAATTATCAGAATGTATTAGCGATCAGCTTATTCTGGATCTTCCAGCTAAAGGTTCCAAGTCTAATGCAACTTTTTCCTTGGGTAATTACATAGAAATTGAGACAAGTTGGGGGATTGATAAAGGATACATTCCTTCTAGAGATGAAATTACAAGATATTTAGATGGAACTAATTTTCATCTTAACAGAATTATTCCCTACACGACTAGCTCTAATCGTGAAAGAGAGTTATATTTGTTAGTTAAATAGATATGTTAAAAAGTAAATTTAGGATATATTCGTTTACAAAAAATAGTCAAGAGTTTTATCTTCTCAGAAATATTATTTTTGACTCTTGCTAAAATATATCCAGCTTTTCATTCTCGTCTTTAGGAATCCACTCCTCTAAATCATCTAAATCGTCCTCATCTTTCTTCTCTTTAATAATCTCTTCTTCCTCTGATTTAGCCTCTTCTTTAATTTCAACTTTATCATACCCAGTCATATCTATATTAATCTCTTCCTCTCTTTTTTCATTCAAATCAGAAGAATCAACAATCATAGCGTCATTCAATTGAGGAACATCTTCGTTTTTATTGTCAACTCCTGGGGAATAATCGTCGTTTCTTTCTTCCCGCCCGATAATATCACTTTCAGACTCTCCCTCTAACTCGCGCAAAACAACATCCTCAATATCCTCCTGAACTTCTGAAACTGAGGCAACGCCTTGCATCATAGGAATCGGAGTCATTTCCCCCTCTTCCTCGTCCTTCTCAACTTTCTCTCCTGTACTAACCTCCCGAATAACTTCTTCTTTAACATCCCCAAGCATATTATTCTCAATTTGAGCAACAAGCTCGCTGATTTTATGAACTGCGTCAGCATTTACAGAAATGCTGTCAATGCCCTCTTTAATCAAAAATTCAGCCATCTCCTCCCTGCTTCCAGCCTGCCCGCATACCGAAGTCTCAACACCATAATGTTTGCATCTTCTTATTACATATCTTATAGAATTCAAAACAGCCGGATTCATCTCATCATACAAATACTGAACATCTCCATTATTTCTGTCAATAGCCAAAGTGTATTGCGTTAAATCATTCGTTCCAAAGCTGATAAAATCTATTCCTTCCTCGCACAAGCTGTTTATTATCTGAACCGCTGCTGGAGTCTCAACCATTATTCCTATTTTGACATTCTTAGGAATTCCAACTTCTTCCAGAGCAATACGCTTAGTTTCTTTAAGCTCCTGCACGTTTATAACCTGCGGTATCATAAATCCAATCTTCTTAGTAGGAAACTCATCGGCAATTTCTTTTACAGCAGTCAGCTCTGCATTCAAAATTTCAGGATGCCTCAAACTAAATCTAATTCCATGGTCTCCAAGCATCGGATTACCCTCAACTTCTTTCGTGGCTCCTTGTAAATTTCTGAATTCATCGCTTCTTATATCAGAGCTTCTTATCCAAATTTCCTTGAATGGCAGAGCAATCTTCTTCAATCCCTTGACTAAAACAGAAACATAATCTTCAATTTTATTCTCCTTGACATATTTCAAAGGATGTTTCCCTGAGCTTGCTATAATTCCCTCTAATCTTACTAAGCCGACTCCATCAACTCCTGACAATGCAGCCCTCTGGGCATAATCAGGCAAATCAACGATAGTTTTTATCTTCGTCCTTGTTTTAATAGCTGGCTTTATCTCAACAGCCCGTGTTTCCTTTCTGCCTTCAAATATCTTTCCGTTATTGCCGTCTACTGTAATAACCTCCCCATCGTGAAGTATTTTAGTCGCGTTCCCTGTTCCCACAACAGCAGGAATTCCCATCTCCCGGCTTACAATCGCTGCGTGACTTGTAACTCCACCTTCATCGGTAACTATTGCAGATGCCTTCTGCATGCTGACAACCATGTCTGGATTTGTCATTTCTGTAACAAGAACGTCCCCTTTCTTTATCTTGTCCAATTCCTTCAAATCTTTAATAACCTTGACAACTCCAGAAGCGACGCCGGGGCTTGCTCCAAGCCCGGAAAGCAAAACATCTCCTGAAATTTCCCCACCCTTATCCTCAAACTTCGTAGTAATAGGCCTGCTCTGAACGATATAAATTTCATTCCCTTCTATTGCAAATTCTATATCCTGCGGTTTTCCATAATGCTCTTCAAGCTGTTTTGCATATTGCGCAAGTCTTTTTATCTCATAAGTGCCAAGAACCTGCTGTCTGCTCCTATCAGCCGTTAGTTTTGCAATCTCATTTTTTCCAGATGAAGTTCTTACAATAGCTACCTTCTTGTCTGCAACAGTCTCCTCTATAATTTTAAAATTCTCCAAATTTGAATTCACCGAGTAGCTGTCTGGTTTTATTCTTCCTGAAACAATTCCTTCCCCCAATCCAAAAACTGCCTCTATAAGTATGCTCCTGTCCTTTTTTACAGGATTAACAGAAAACATAACTCCCGACTTCTCGGAATCTATCATCCTCTGAACAACAATAGCAAGATAACTCTTACTATGCACAAATCCCTTCTTCTGCCTGTAGTAAATAGCTCTTGGAGTAAATAGAGAAGAAAAGCATTTCTTTATCTTTTTTATTAATTCTTTCTCGCCCTTGACATTTAAAAAAGAGTCCTGCTGTCCGGCAAAACTCGCATCTGCCAAATCTTCTGTCGTTGCTGAACTCCTGACAGCAACAAATGGAGGCTCATGCCCGGTTTTAAGAATTTCCATCGCTCCGTGCCCTGCTCCACCAATTTTATGCTTATCTACATCCAAAACTCCATAAGCTTCAATAATCTCCTCTTCTAAATTCTTAGGAAGTTCAGATTCCTCTATCAACTTTCTTATCTCAGAAGAAACCTTATTCAAATTATCAGTATCATTAACATCCAAGCTCCCAAGCAAAGACTCCATTCTCTCCATAATGCCTGAACTTTCAATAAAATACTTGTATGCCTGCGCCGTAACAATAAATCCTGGAGGAACAGGAAATTTATTATTATACATTTCAGCAAGACTCGCGCCTTTTCCGCCGGCAACGTTAATATCTTTATTGCTTAATTCAGAAAACCATTTTACAAAACCAGCCTCTTCTTTTTCCCTCATAACTTAAACAGCAAATAAGACTTAATAAATTTAATTATATAAATTTATTTTAAGAAGAAAATTGATTGTAAAGGCTTGTTATCTCACTCTGCGATAAAGCTCTGTCATAAATCCTGACTTCATCAATATCTCCTTCAAACCCAGTGACGAACAAGCCTATTGTTAAAGCATTCGCAGTAGTGGAAATAGTTCCAGCAGGCACAGTTCGAGGAAGACTTGGAGCACCATTAATATAAATAGTATGAATCTCATCCGTTCCAGATTTACGCAAAGTAGTCACTACATGTCTCCAAGCACCATCTCTTGAATAAGAAACACTAACAGTAATATACTGTTGATTACTATTTATCCAGTAGTAATTATAGAGTCTATCAGAGCTATAAACCTGCATAGCATACTCTCCCCCCTTAGAAAGAATCTTATTAATAAATCCGGCTGATTTTTTATCTTTTATCCACAAGGATATAGTAAAATCTTCCTTCAAACTTATTGAATCGCTGTCAGGAACAGAAACATAATCTCCACTTCCATCAAATGTTCCCGCATTTCCAGAAACACCTCCGCTAACAATATTTGCATTTCCGAATCTTGTTCCGTCATTCCCATTGGCAGAGCTGTCTTTAACCTCTCCTGAAACTCCAGTCCAAGAACTCTCGTCAAACTTCCAATAAGCTACATAACTCTTAGGCACACATAAACTCGTATCAAAACTTAAACAACCTGCCGAACATCCAAGACTTCCGTAATCATAGCCCTGCGTCTGGCAAGTTTGTCCATTTACATTTAGAGGAGGGCCTACTTCACAGAATTCATTTCCATTTATAACTCCATCTCCACAAGTAACCAAAACTGGACAATCAACTAAACAGGAAGAAGAATCCTCTCCAACTTCACAAATTGAATTTCCACAATCAGCAACCCCGACAGAACTAACCCCAGTAATTTTCGTGCTTTCAAAAGAAACTCCTGTAAATTCCTTTCCATCCTTATTTAAAACAGGAACAACAGAAACCTTAACAGGAATAAAACCATCCTCACAAACACCCAAAGAAATAGCTATTCTTCTTGAAGATAATTCGCTTATCGCTCCAGGAGATTCAATAACACAAGTCCTCTTACTTTCATCTTCCAAAACAACCTTCAAAGAAGTTACATCCCCAGCTCCGGCTTTTCTCTCAACAATAACTGCCTCTAAAGCTCCGTCAGTAACAACAGACTTTACACTAAAGCTTGTAGTAATCAGCTCCGGAGAAATTCCTTCCCCAGCATTTCGAATTGCAGGACTTACAAAATTCCATATAATAATAACCGCAGCTATAGCAATTAATATAATTAAAACTGTGGTAACAACGTCGCTCAAACCCCTCTTGTTCATATATGAAATAGAAATCTATAATATATAAAAGTTCTTGTGCATAGTTTGCACAAAGTACACTAAAAAGGATATACTTTCTTAATACCAATACCTGTTTTATCAAAATGGAGCGGTTCCGCAATCCCAAGAACATTCTATTGACCGTTCACTTTTTTTTATTAGTCTTCTGTATTCCTCTAACATCCTTTTAAGCCTCTCTTCTTGCCCTATACTTCTAGCAACCCTAATTAAAGTATTTGGTGGCATATCAGTTAAATATTCTGAAATAGAATGTCCTGGAATAAAAAGACTTCTGAAATCAACACTTTCTCTAATAAATTTCTCTAAATCAAACACTTTAAACAATTTCTTAGACAACCTTGGATTAACTCTCCGTGCCCTACTAGTATATCCACTAATTAATACGCCTGGTTTTCTAAATAGACGATAGTAATCCCCGTGATTCTTATTATTAACTTGATTAACATGAGCATAACAAAAGTCATGCGGGTCTATAATTCTACTTGCATCATATGGATAGGATAAATATCCTTTCTGACGGTAGGGTCCCAGATGCCCTTGGAGATCATTTCCAATATCTTTCACAAGTTCGTCAATTTCCCCACGTACTATTTTTTGTCTCATTCTATCTACTCCTAAAAAGGTGTTACAATATACCTTTATAAAATATTGTAATAATCTATATTACGACAGATTTAAAAGAGATCAAATCATAGTTATTATATGAATAAGTCGATTTTAACAGAAGCAGGACTTACTGAAAGAGAAGCGGAAGTCTATATCTCTCTAGTAGAACTAGGCTCTTCCTCAGCTACTCAAATAATACAAAAGTCTGGACTTCACAGAGCTGTTGTTTATGACTTATTAGAAAGATTAATAGAAAAAGGATTGGTTAGCCATGTAATTAAGGGAAGGAAAAAATTCTTTGAATCCACAAATCCTTTAAAGCTATTGGAAATAATTAAAGAGAAGGAGAACAAAATAAAAACAATCATACCTCAACTAATAGAGCTTTCGCAATTCAAAGGACGTTTAGATGTTAAAATATATAAAGGTAAAGAAGGAATTAAAACTGTTTTTGAGGATATTGTTAGAGAAAAGCCTTCTGAATGGCTATCTCTAGGTTCTGGTGGGGAGACTTATAATCTTCTTCCAGCTTTTCTTGATGAAATTCATAAAAAGAGAATCAAAGCATCCATAAGAGTAAGGGGTCTATTCCTAAATAATAAACTTGCAAGAAAAAGAGGGATCTTTCTTTCTAAGATGCCTTTAACAAAAATAAAATATTTACCAAAAAGTTTTCTTACACCAACCGTTATGAACATTTACAAAGAAAAAGTCACATTGTACTCTGTAACTTCGGATAAAATTCCATTTATTATTTTAATTGAAAATAAGGAGCTTGTAAAATCGTTCAAAGAATATTTTGAATGGTTATGGAAACTTGCTAAAAAATAGATTCATTAGAAAGTATATCCTTTTAGATATAATCTTTTACACCGAGCAGTCAGGAGCTTATCTTCAGAGCCATATACAATCCTGAATGAATCTTTCTGTTATATAAAAAGTTCTTGATGCAACCTTTTTAAGATAATGAGAAACCATTTTTCTATTTCCAATTGCTACATAAATAATTGTTTTACCAAGACTTTTAACAGCTTTAACAGCGCCAGAAAAATCTCCGTCATTTGATATTAGATAAGCTTCATCAAAAATATTCTTCTGAGTGTCTAATATTAAATCAAGAGCGAGATTAACATCACTTGCCTTTTCCACATAATATATCTCGCCATCCCTTTTTCTTTTTTCTAGCCTGCCTAAGATTATATTCAATTTGCTTATTTTTCTTAATCCATCAAAGAATTTTTGTTGCTCTAAATATTGTTCAGGATGAGTTTCTTGATTTAAAGGAGAGATATAATAATTAATTTTGACTAATTCATTATCTCCAGTAAGTTTCCTGCAAAATTTTTCTATATCTATTTTAACGTTAAACTTTTTCTTAACAGAAAAATAAAAATTACTTCCATCGATATAAATAACAATATTTTTCCTTTTAGAGTCTTTCATTGGGATAGCATGGGGTTTTTGCAAACCCCATGGACTTAATTATAATAAGAAGATTTATTCAGTTTATATAATTTTCCATCAAAAAAGTGCTCTTTTTATGCCAAGATTACTATCACCAAGAAAGAACAAAAACGCTATTAACTCCAAGATAGAAACTACTCTATCTTGCTAAAAATAACTCGTCCCCTGCAAGGAACTTTTGACTTGACTTTTACCAAAGCGTCCCTTGCAACTCTCGCGGATTTTTCATCAGTAGTGGAGACAAAAAATACTTCTTTCCCTGGATTTACAATTGCAGCCCTGCCAACGTTAATTCCATAAGAATGCTTCATCCCGCTTGAAAGTCTGTCTGCTCCAGCTCCGGCAGCAGTTTTGTTCTCTCTCAAAACATGATGGGGATAAACTTTAACGGCAAAATAATACTGCCCGGGAATACCCTTATCAAGCAGCTTGTTTAAAAGCATTCTGCAGGATTCTAAAGCATTGTCTCTAATTTGAACTTTCTCCTCCGAAACATACCTGACAACAAATTTATGCTTTCCCTGATTGAAATCTTTAATATTGCCCATATTAAACTTAACAATTTTGTTCTGAGGAACAGCTTTTATGTAAGCCTTTTTCCTTGAGCTTGCCTTTCTTGTAAATGGCCTCACAATCTTCTTTGAATACGAAGACGCCTTTCTTAATGCTGGCATTTATGCGCTCCTCCCAACTGGCTGAGCATAAGAAAGATTTGCATCGCTTATAAAAATCTCCTCTTCTCCCCCCCATCCGAGTCCTTGAATTGTTGCCATCAAGTTTTCTTTTTCTATTCTTGGATAATAAGGAAAATCATGTTTAGGCAATCTAATAAAATAATATCCAACATTCAATCCATCCAAATTAACTGCAGTCCCTTCCATTTTTCTCTTCAATATATCTTCCACAAAAGTAAATACCATTTTATTTTTTCTCCTTTGCTTTTTTATCTTCTTTATGAATTTCCCCAAGAACTTCAATCTCTGTCGTTATAGCCTGTCCTGGCAGGCCCTTTTCAAAAATAGCTCTGACAACGCCGTTATTTCCATGAGCATCGCTTATCTTTCCTTTTATTTTTTTTCCAGCAGAAGATGTCCATTCAACTTCCTTTCCAGCCATCTTTTTAGCTTCCTCTCTGCTCTTCATGCCTAAATCCAATAAATAATGCTTCTCCTTGACAGTATGCCTTCCCTGCCTGAACTGTATAACAATGCCTTTCATGAAATCTCTTAGAAAATTGGCTTTTTAAAAGTTGCTAAGACAACTTTTAAGCCAAGAAAAGCAAAGGTTTTTGATGTTTAAAGTTTAGCTTATTGTAAGATAAACCCTCCAAATTAAAATCATTGCATCCAAGAAACATAAAATATTGTTAAACCATACAGAAGATTATTATCAATAATTATAATTTAATAATTATGTACTCTTTTATCTTTCATATTTCACGTTAACTTACAGATTTGACATATCTCTTATCACAACCCCAAACTAAATTCCCCGAACTCTTTCTTCAGAACATCTATTGTCTTGCTGTCCAAGTCAAACTTTATTTTTCCCTTGCTCTTCGCTAAAGCATCTTCCAATTCTTTCTTATCGCTCTCCACTAATTTTCCGTTATAAACCTTCTTTATCACTCCTCTTTCAACTAAAAACTGCTCCGAATCGGCAAGAACAAGCTCTGCCTTCTTATCCTTGTAAGAAATCTGCAAAACTCCCTTCTCCACAGCAACAAGATCTTTTCTCTGCGCATATTCAATCAAAGAATCAATAAGCTCGGAAGCCTCGCTAGTTGCTTTCTGCATATCTGCCTGAGTGAATTTTTTGTCCTTAACTTTATTCTTAATCGCGCTCATTTCCTTGGCAATTGAAAGCATCCTTCTTTGTATCTTGCCCTTCTTAACCAACTCATTCTCCATATCCTTAATCAATTCCCCCTGTCCCTTGCTTCCAAAAATCTGCTTCAGCAAAGAAAATATTTCCTCATGAATTTTATCTGCGCCATGCTCCTGCATTCTAACTTCTATCTTTTTCCTAAGCTCTTTCATTTTCTTTACGTAATCGTCGGATTCCTTCTTGAAAACATCAATTTCCTTCCCAGATATTTCATTAAGCTTTGCATGTTCGTAATCTTTGTAAAGCTTAACCGCCTTCTCTAAAATCTTCAAATCTCCCAAAGACATCAGCTTCTCCTTATCCACTAAAACTTTCTTTACTTCAGAAACAAGTATCTTTGGCTCTGGAGGCGCGTGTCCGGCAAGCATCATCAAAGCCTGAGTAGGAGTTACAATTCCCCAATAAATATCAACCATCGCATCAAGCATTCTCCTTTTAACTAAAGAGTCAGTCTGATCCCCTGACTTCATAAACATATCAATTGCCTCAGGGCTTGGCTTTATCTTGCCCATCTTCAAAAGGAGCTTCCACGGAATAAACGTACCACGGTCATACAACGGAACTCCGTCTCTGATAAAAGTAAACATAACCGGATGAGCGTCCTTGACAGACTCCCAAAACTCCGTAAGCAAATACACCTGAACATTCAAAATATTCTTGACGCCGGCCAATGCAGTAGCCTCTCTTATATAATCATAAATCATCCCGCGAAGTTTTTCTTTAAGCTCAAGTCTTGGCATTCTCTTTACGTCTGTATCGTCAATAATGATAATCGTATCAACATCACTCTCTTTCTCCGCAACACCCCTTACCAAGCTTCCGCCTATTACATAACTTGCAACATACTTCTCAAATTTCCTCAAAACAAGCGACTTATGAATATTAGCAACCCTCAAGCTTCCTAAAAAGCCAGTATCGTGAAATGGAAAACTTGCCGACACTGCATCCAAAAATTCAAACCTTGAATCCAAGCCGTAATTCCACAAATCAACTTCTGTTTTTATCAAAGCCCATATATTCTGCTTGCTCTCCTTAATTAAGCTGACAATCTCCGGCCTTATCTTTCCTAAATTCTTGTATTCCTCTTCCGGAATCACCATCAGCATTAAAATAGGCTTAGAATCTTCAACATCTTTTG
>CAYNKB010000007.1:0-17776 GCA_964397725.1 Candidatus Woesearchaeota archaeon
AACACTACACACTTCCTAATAGACTCAACAGATATAGGAAAATATACTGCCTTCTCTTTTATAGGCTCCAATACAAGCCTGGACAGAAGAAGCTGGCTGTCTGTAATGCTTAGAGATAATAGTCAAACAAAAGAAACAAAGAACTCAACAATTACAGTATATACAGGAGGAACAAGCTTGGATGAGGACATAATTTACAATCAAGATGGTAAAAAAATCTTCCTGCCTTCTGATAAAGCTGGACTCGGGGCCATTATTTTTGAATTGGATGAAAAAGGAATTATTAAACAGCCTCTTGGGGTGTTTGTATATCAAAATCAGCAGTATATCCTTCCTTTCCGATATGCACACTATAATGGGAAATTTTTTGATTTCGGCTCGGGAATAGAATCAGGAATCTACATATTCTCCAGGATTAATAATGACGGCTCTCTTGAGCAGAACGGAGCTTTAATTTATTTGTCTAAAAGAACGGTAAAGTCACAGCTCGCAAGACTTTACTTATATAAAGAAGAAAACCCTTACTTCAAACTCGTGCATAGCGAGGACGATATTGTTGTAGAACAAATAAAAACTCAAAATCCAGGCTTCAAAGAGGACATTATTTACTATCAGGGCTTTAGAGGGCCGATAAGAATATGGTCTGTTTCCTATCCTCAAGATATAAACTTGAAAGAAGAGTATTTATCAATCGTATATCCCGACGAGTTGCGTCTTGCATAAAATGGAAAATTATATTTTGCTTATCCCTCTGATATCAAGTTTTTTTGTAACTTTGTTTATGCTTCCTTACTGGATAAACAAGTCAAAGTTATTCGGCTTTGTTGGAAAAGATATGAATAAAGCAGGAGAGCCGAAAGTCAGTGAAGGCGGAGGCCTTATTGCAGTCGCTGGATTCATCTTGGGAATTTTAATCTACGTTGCAATAAAGCAGTTTTTCTTTAATTCAGATGCAAAATTTATAGAAATTTTTGCTCTTACAACAAGCCTGTTAATGCTTACAATGATTGGAATTATAGACGGCTCTCTGGGCTGGAAAATAGGCCTGCGGAGAAGGATAAGGATAGCTTTGTGCTTGTTTGCTGCTGTGCCTTTGATGGTTATAAATGCAGGACAAAGCTCAATTTCTCTTCCTTTCTTTGGGGTAATAAATCTCGGTCTTTTTTATCCTCTAATAATCATTCCTTTAGGCTTAGCAGTGACATCAACAACATTCAACTTTCTGGCTGGATTTAACGGATTGGAAGCGGGACAGGGAATTATATTCCTGTCTGCCCTGTCATTGGTAGCTTACTTTACAGGGCATTCCTGGCTAGCTTTCATAGGGCTTATAGTTGTCGTATCACTTATAGCTTTTCTTTTCTATAATCTCTATCCTGCAAAAGTATTTCCAGGAGATGTTCTGACTTATCCAATTGGAGGGATGATAGCAATAATGGCTGTTCTCGGAAACTTTGAAAGAATAGCTTTGTTTTTCTTCATACCTTACGTAATAGAAGTTATTTTAAAATCACGCGGCGGCCTCACTAAGCAAAGCTTTGGCCTTCCAAAAGAATCTGGAAATCTTGAGTTAAGATATAATAAATTTTACAGCCTTAATCATGTTGCAATTTTCTTATTAAACAAAACAAGATTTAAAGCAACAGAAAGAAAAGTCGTATTTGCAATATGGGCATTCCAGATTATTTTCATTATTCTCGGATTCATTATTTTTAGGGAGGGAATTTTTGTATGATTAAGCTTGATAGAGATTTAATTAAAGGAAGTTTCATTCTGCTTGTTGTTTTTAACATATATGCTTTTCTTAACTTCATATTTCAGTCTTCCATGGCTAGGCTTCTTTCGGTTGCAGATTATGGAGTTTTGGCGGCGCTATTTTATTTAGTTTACATATTGAGCATATTTGCAGAGTCAATTCAGAATGTCCTTGCAAAGACAAGCTCTATTGAAAAGGACAACGGCCACTTAAAAAATATTCTTAAAAGGTCATTCAAGAAAATTTATACTCTTACGATTTTATTCTTTTTAGTCTATTTAATCTTGGCTGTGCCGCTTTACTTTTTTAAGGAAATATCTTATTCTCTGCTTGCTTTAAACGGATTGTTTATTTTTACCTCTCTTTTTCTCCCAATTACCCGTGGAATAATGCAGGGCAGAAAAAAATTCACCTCTCTGGGAATTAATCTAATAATAGAAGCGTCAGTAAAGCTTTTATTGTCAATTGCGCTTGTCTGGATTGGCTGGAAGGTTTATGGTGCGATTATCGGAGCAGTTTTAGGAACTCTTATGGCTCTGATTTTTTCATTTGCTCCAATAAGAGAGATAACCAAAGCAGATGAGAAAAAGGCGGATAATTTAAATCTCAAGCAGGATTCAAAGTCAGTCTTTTTAGTTACGTTCGCTCTGCTTTCATTCTACATATTGGACATATTTATCGCACAGTTGGTTTTCAGCAGGGAGATTGCAGGATTTTATGCCATTGCTGCAATACTATCAAAGGCAATCTTTTGGGGAACTCAGCCTATAAGCCGTGCGATGTTTCCTATATCTGCAGAGAAGAGCAAAAATAAAACAAGCACAGATAATACATATCTGAATGCATTTATACTTCTTTCTCTGATAATTTTCATAGGCCTTGTCTTATTCTTTTTCTTTCCTGATTTCATAATTAGAATATTCTCCGGAAAAGACATTCCTGAATCCTCTAGCATATTATTTTATTTAGGGTTAGCAACAGCAGTTCTTTCTTTCGCGAACCTAAACATACTTTACAAAGTTTCAAAGAAGAATCCAAAAAATCCATACACTTTCTTTATAGTTCTCGCAGTTTCCATATCCATCTTATTTATCTTTAATGACTCCCTGAAAGAATATTCCATTGCATTCTTAACCTCTTCAACCATATTTTTATGGGGCTCTATTTTTCTTCTGAATGATTAATTCCTTAATCTCCAGTAAAAAAGAGTGTAAATCGCCTGAAGTCCGTCAACCCAGTTTATTTTCTTCCCATCTTCAACGCTTCTCGGAATATAAGCGATTGGAATCTCCCTTATTTTTATGCCTTTTTTAAGAATTTTTGAAGTAACCTCCGGCTCTATATCAAACTTGTTTGACCTTAGTTCTATTTTCTTTATTAAGTCGCTCCTGAAAACTTTGTAGCACGTTTCCATATCAGTTATTTTAGAGCCATAAAGAACTTTTGTCAGCAAAGTGAGAAACTTATTTCCCCAAAAGTATATTTTGTATCTTGGCTTGTGCTTCAGCAAAAATCTGGAGCCGTAGATAACATGCTCCTTTCCTGCAATAATTGGGGCAATCAGCTTTTTATATTCCTCAGGGTTGTATTCTAAATCTGCATCCTGCACAGTTATTATGTCTCCTTTGGCCTCCCGAATACCTAGTCTCACTGCAGAGCCCTTTCCTGCGTTCTTTTTAGTAATTAATTTTAAATCAGATTTTTTATACGCACCGTTTTTGATATAATTTCTAACAATTTCTCCAGACTTATCAGCGCTCCCATCATCAATAACCAATATCTCCTTCTCAACACCTAAATCAACCTGAGTCAGCTTGTCAAGGACTCTCCCTATGGTCTTCTCTTCGTTGTAAACCGGAACTATTATAGATATTTTCATCTTTTATTAACAACCTTATCAAATATATCGGACTTATCAGCGCAAGTGCCACAGACAAGAAAACGAGCCAGTGAGCTAGACTATTTAAGAATTTATCTATGGCATTATAGGTGATGTAGTAGTCAAAATTTGACTCGACAGGGAAATATCCCATATTGTATAGGAACCACGATTTAGGCTGCCTCGCATATCCCATAACTCCTTCTACAACTCGAATTTTCGCGTTGTAAATATTTACTGTTGCCATTTTCTTGCTCTTTGCAAGGAAAGGGTAATAGTCCTTATCTTTTTCTGGTTCATAAATTGTTTTTACAATTTTTCCATTTTCCTTGAAGAAATTGGTTAATAATTCCATAGATGCATTGAACTCCGGCTGGTCTTTTACTGTTCCCCATCCACAGTCATCTGGAATGCACTCAATATAATATGCATCAACACTCACTAAATTGCCCACAACATTCTCGTCATTGGCAATCTGCATAAACTCGCTTCCTTCAAGGTATACCCTTCCCTGCGAAAACCAGTGAATTCTACCTCTATAAAATCTGCTGTCAGCAATAACAAGTGAACCCACTGGAATGCTGCTCTCTCTAAAATCAATAATCTGTCCTGTGCTGCTCTCACTATAAAATTGGATTGGAGTACTCATACCTGCCTTTCCCAAAAAGAAAAGAGAGATTATTAGAATTATCATAACTATCAATTTCATAAAGTTCTTGTTTGTTTTTTCTTTTATTTTATCATTTCCCCATACAATAAAGAAAGCTGCTGCTGGAATGACAAACAAATCAATAAACATAAAGTGCTTTGATAGCAAAATTATAGATGCTAAAAAGGGAAGAGCAAATAAAATGCTTAAGAAAAGAAATAACAGATACTCTTTATGCTCCTTTTTTTTAAACAATATTAACAAAATTCCTAATATTCCTAAGTAAAAGACAATCGGATCTCCAGTTCTTACAAATCCTACAGCTCCCAATAAAAGAGGTATTCCAGAAGCAATATGTTTAGTATCTCCAAAGACAAGCCCAGCCCAAGAGTTCTTAGCATCAAACTGTGCATCCCATGAGTAATATTGTGCAGATACATTCTTTCCTAATCCAGTACTTCTCGTAAACTGCAGGTCTAGAAAGCCTTTATCTTGATACAAAAGATAATTATGAGTCAAGACAGGGATTGTAAAGATAAATATTATTCCTAAAAATAGCCCTATTTTGCCTAAATATCCTTTTCTTATAATTTTCTTATCTTTTTTATAATTTTTGAAGGCAAAAAACAAGATCATTGAAGGTATGAAAAGAAGAGGGTAAACTTTTGTATATATTGCAAGCCCAAAAAGGACTCCAGATACTGCAAACATCCTCATCTTGTCGCTTTTAACCCCCTTGACAAATGAATACATTCCAAAAATAACAAAAAACATAGCCATTATATCCATTTCTGCAGTTGTATACCTTATATGGAATGGAGAGAAAGCAAGAAGAAATGCAGAAATAAGCGCAACTCTTTCACTAAAGAATTCTTTACTTAAAAGATAAATTGCTAGTATGCTTAAACTTCCAAAAACTAATGCCGCCATCCTGGAAGCAAGCTGTGTTGCTCCAAATATATGGTACATTATATCAGTAAAAGCAAACCAAAGCCCAGAAGACTGGTCATAAGTTTCTAATCTTCCAGCAGAAATGAAGTTTATAGCATGGGTTACAAAATGCATGTCGTCCCCATACACTCCAACATTTAGAGCAGCAATCAATCTAAGTATAAATCCTATAAGAAATATAATTGCCAGGCAGATAGTGCTTTTCCTAAGACTAAAAACTTTATCTATGATTTTGGATAACAGATCTTCTCCCATCCAATTTACTCATATTATTAATATATAAATCCTACCTCCTATAAGTTTAAAATTTCATTATTTTCATAATATTAATGAAGATTTCCATAGTTGTTCCAGCCCATAATGAGGAAAGGAGAATAGGTAAGACATTAAGTCATTATTCATCTTACTTTGAGAATTTAAGAAGAAATAATGTTCTCGATTATGAAATTATAATAGTAATAAACAACACAAAAGACGGCACAGAAAAGATTGTTAAAGACCATAAAAAGCTTAATCCCAATATTAAACATATGAATCTTGTTAAAGGTGGAAAAGGATATGCAGTAATAGAGGGCTTTAAAGAGGCACTAAAAGGCAGTTCAAACCTTATAGGATTTGTCGATGCAGATATGGCAACTTCTCCAGAAGAATATTACAAACTCCTTCAAGGTATCACAAATGTTCATGGAGTAATAGCTGACCGTTATCTGTCATCTTCTTTAGTTATTCCTAAACCTTCTGCAAAAAGAGTTATGGCCAGACGTCTATTTAACTTTGTAATACGTAGCTCTCTTTTCCTTCCGTTTGGAGACACTCAATGTGGAGCAAAAATTTTCAGACGTGAAGCTGTTCAATCTGTTATACCCAAGCTTACAATGTCTCAATGGGCTTTCGATGTCGAACTTCTTTATACACTAAGAAAAAATGGATTCCGCGTAAGAGCAATACCTACAATCTGGATGGACAAAGAATATTCAAAAATTAATTTTTGGCAAGCAGGACCATGGATGGCCCTTGGAGTCATAAGACTACGAATAATAAACTCTCCTCTAAGAAGGTTTATAAGAATATATGATAAGTTTATAGGATTTATACCTAAAACATGACAATCAAAATATCTTTTTTAATTGCTGCACATAATGAAGAGAAAATAATAGGTGAAACTTTGGCAAATCTTTCGTCTCTTCCCTACACAAATTATGAAGTTCTCATAGGTCTTGATGGATGTACAGATAAAACAGAGCAGATAGTATCTTCTTATTCTAAGAAAAATAAGAAATTCAGATATTTCTCTTTTAATATAAGAAACGGAAAGCCTCCTGTTATAAACGCACTAATCAAAGAGTCAAAAGGAGATATAATAATAGTCAATGATGCAGACTGGATTTTTACCGTTAAAAGTCCAGAGTCTTTTCAAAAGCTTCTTTCTGTTTTTAATAACAAAAAGATAGGAGGTATTGCAGAATCTTTTCCAATAGAATGGGATAAGGAAAAATTAGAAAATGGAAATATAGGATACAAAATGGCCGCTTATAGCACTTATTACTGGCTTGAATTTCAAAAGAAGAATTTTGCGAAAAAAGAAAAAGATTTCTTCTATATTAAATCTCCTACATTATTCATGACAAACATTTTTAGAAAAAAGTTGTATAAGCCAAATACCTCTCTTGGAGATGATTTCGAAAGAACTAGAGATATATTAAATGAAGGATATGAAATAATTATGTTTTCAGATTTATCTGTCCCCAAAATGATTCCTGTCTACAATTCAATAACTTTAAGAGATATTTTTAAGCAGAAGATAAGAACAGCAAGAGCAAGAGCTCAATTGTCAGAAAAAAACTTATCAATAGGAAAAGACTATTATTTAAAATCTGTTTCATACATTTTAAAAGAATCTTTTAAAGATAGTTTATACATAGGTCTTCTAATGCTTTTTTGGATTATTTTAACAGCAACAGCAACATTTAAATCAAAGTTTAACAGATTCAGCACACAGGAGGGCTGGAAACTCCGAGCGCAACGATGAAAGATAACAATATCAATATAGGAATAATATGCAACAACGGCTTTGCCCAGCATTTAGGTGTTACTCTCTTCTCAATGTTTGAGAATTGTTCAGCACCGAACATGATAAGATTATTTATCCTTGATGATGAAATATCAAGTGAGAATAAGAAAAAGCTGGACATAATAATATCAAAATTTAAGGCAAAGGCAGAGTACTTAAAGCCTGATAAAAGCAATGTTGAAGGCCTCAAAAGCCACAGACATTTTGGAAAAGAAACATATTACAAGTTTTCATTATTTGACAGCATAAAAGTCCCAAGAATTTTATATATCGACGGAGATTTAGTAATTAAGGGAGATATTAAAGAATTGTTTAATACGCCAATGAATGGAAAAGTTCTCATGGCGGTAAAAAACTTTGGAATAAAGGAAAAGGAAAAAGAAAGACTCGGAATACCAAAAAGTGGATACTACTTTAACGCAGGAGTTTTATTAATTGATTCTGAAAAATGGAGAAAGGAAAAAATCACAAATCGGGCAATAAAATACATAAAAGATAATTATGACACAATTCAGCTCGCTGATCAGGAAGCTATGAATGCTACGCTGAAAAATGAGTGGGGGCAGCTTGATCCATCTTGGAATTTATTCTCAAAAATGGCTTTTTACAGGTTTCTTCCCTTTCTAAAAGTGCCAGATTATGAAAATGAAAATATTAACAGGTTGTTTAATAATCCAAAGATAATTCACTATGCTGGTTTTGTCAAGCCCTGGCATTTATTTGATTTCTGTCCTTACAAAATGGAATATCTATATTATTTAAGAAAAACGCCTTGGAAAGATTATAAATATGTAGATTTAACCTTTGATGGTCTCAAAAAAAGGGTTTTTTTCTATAAAGATTTTATCACAAGCTTTATCTCTAACCCTTATATTTAGCTTGCAGTAAATGATTTACAATAGATATATTTCACAATAAAATTATAATAAATAAAGATAGAATAGAAACTGCAAGATGATATTAACATTAATCATATTTTATATTAATATAAGTTATTGGATAATAATGAGCTAAAAATTTTATTTTTTATTTAATAATCCAGCCAGTTTCAAATATATTTATCTAACTTTGCTCTATAAAACTCAATTGTTTTATCCAAACCTTCATCGAAAGAGTGCAGGCATCTCCATCCCAATTCTCTATTTATCTTTGCAGTATCAATATAAAAGTTATCAATCTTATCAACTTCGTTTTGATTTGGAGCAATCTCTACTCTTCCACCTCCAACTTTTTTTGTTATTTTCTCAGCAGCATCAATTAATCTAATTGCCTCTCCAGAGCCAACATTAAAGATATTATTAGTTGCTTTATGATGAATCCCGCAGACGAGAAAAGCAGAGATTAAATCCTGAAGATATATAAAATCTCTAAGTCTGGAGGTATTCTCATAAACTTTTAATTCTTCATCTTTCAATGCTCTTCTTATAAACCATCCGATAATGCCATCTGTAGGAGATTTAACATATGCTCCTTCTCCGTAAGCTACTGCAATTCTAAGAATTACACAGTTTAAAATTGATTTTTTATAAATTTCTTCAGACTCTTTCTTAATATGCCCATATAAATTAAAAGGTTTAAGATCCATATTTTCATTTATCGGTAGATCTGCTTCAGAAATAAGTCCATAGACTAATCTGGAGCTGGCATAAACTACTTTTGCTTTTGATGAGGATTTCTTGTACATATTTACAAAATCTTTTCTATCTTTAAGAAATTCCTCCAAGTCTGAGACCTCAAGTATTTGTCTGCTAATCTTCTTTTCAGCAAGATCAAATATTATATCCTGATTTTTTATATCTTCTCCCTTAATTTTTTCCTGGTCTAATGAAATTATTCTAATCTTATCTTTAAAGTCGCTGATATTTGCTTCTTTTTCTCTGTTTTTTGTTAAAATGCTGACTTCAGCACCAAGACTAGCTAATTCTCTGGCTAAACTACTTCCAATAAATCCTAATCCTCCAATAAGAAGAACTTTTTTACCAAAATATTCCCTGTTTATATCCATTATAAATATAATCCCTCACTTTCATTGTCCATTTTATAATATATAAACATTCTTAGCCTCCAATGGCAATATTAGAATCTGCTTTATTATTTGCCTTGGCTGTCCTTTCAATCTCATAAATGAAAACATCCCCCTTAACATCCAGAAGCCTGAAAGTTATGTCTCCATATGTTTTTTCGCCCAAATCATACCTAACTCTCTCTTAACAGAAATTTCAACTTCAAATTTCTCCTTTCTTAAAAATCCAACAAAATCATCTAATAATTTTCTATTAAATGGGCTATGTATCTCAATAACAAATCCGTTTATTTTTTTAATATCTCTTTTATTCTCCAATAAGTAATCAATAATTTCCCATTCTCCTCCCTCAATGTCAATTTTAACTAAATTCCACTTTTTCTCTTTATTTAACTCATCTGAGAACTTAAGAGATTTTATCGGGCTGTCAGACCTTTTAGAATATATATTAAAAGAGTCGCTTATCTTATTTTCATTAATATCTAAATTAAGCGATCTTCCATCTGAAGTTATAGGATTATTGAAAGTATTACTCTTGCTAAAATTATTTAATTTAATATTTTCAAGCATTAACTCATAAGCTGCTTTCTGTGGTTCATAAGAATAAACTGTTGCTCCTTGTATTCCAAAAAATACACTAGAATCCCCTATAAAACTTCCAATATCCATAACTTTTGAATCTCCAGACAAATTAAACTTTATTTTCCCGCTCTGGCTTTTATAATATTGAGAGAAGCCAAAAATTTCAATTAATGTATATCCTCTAGACATTTGAGAAGTATATTTTATTTTAGCTTTTGAGTTTAATGCCTGGCTGTAATAAGAATAAACTTTATTTCTTGGTCTTTTAAGGATTCTCTGTAAAGCCAAAAAAGCCATTATCTTTGTACCCTCCAAAATACCATTGTCGGTAATGCTTTTTTTTAAAGATAAAAGCGAATTCATTTTTTCCTAAGCTAAATAGTGTTTAAATAATTATGTCTCTATCATAACAAAGGATATTAATAATAAATATCAAATCTTAGAACTAATGATTATAACTTTAGTATAATATCTATAAATTTTAATGCAGTCAATACCCTTGGTCTTGCTACAGGGATGAACTGAGCACAAAACAAATAATAGATATGGAAATAAATTAACTGGATACAATAACAAGATTGTTTTTAATAGACAATAAATATCTTTTTCTTTTATTTTTTAGATGCTCCAAGGTCTTGTCTTAGGGAGCCTCACGTGTTATTTTTATGCTCAATTCTGGCAAGATAAAGTGTAGAAGCTATCAAGATTCCAAAAGAATCTATGATTGCATCAAAAAATGAGCTGCTTCTGGAAGGCACTAAAAACTGATGCAATTCATCAGTTATCCCATAAATTACAGCCAGCAATATAGCTGGCAGGAGCCATTTCTTCTCTTTCCCCTTTGTCAGCGAGATGCACAGGAATAAAGAAAAAAATGCAAAAACAACCAAATGATATGCAATAGCTTTAAACTTAGAAGCTCCGCCAGAGCCCTGCGTGAAGCTCAATGAAGACAGGTAAAATATTATTCCTCCAATAACAAATACTATAATCAAAGATGCAATATAATTTTTTTCAAGCCAAGATATCATGTTAAGCTGTATCAATCTTATAAATGAATACATCTCTTTTTATGTCAACAAGAGTAAATGTCACTCCCTCTATAGTTCCTCCGGCTTTGATATCTTGCTTATTATTAATTAAATCTATTTTTGTCTCCATAAAAGGTATTTCCCAAGTAGCAATTAGAATCTGTCCATTCATATTTACAGTTCCTATTCTTTTCATCCAATCGGGATAGCCTGGCTCGGAAAATGATATGACTAAATATTTGGCATTTGGAGTCTCTTTTATCTTTTCAAGTGTTTTTGCAAGATGCTCAGGACTCGCAGAATCTGCATCAACCCATTCCCTTGCGTGTATTGTCCCCCTTTCGGAATAATACTCTACCTGTGGTTGCCCAAGAGTTATTATCTTATCCTCTTCACCTGAAATTTCTTTGAGAAGCAGTCCGGCTTCTCTCATTCCCTCATAAGTCTCAACTTTATCTTTTATTACGCTGTCTGCTGTTTTTAATTGATAGTATCCGCCTATTCCTATAAGTAATATCAATATGATTGCTGAAATATTCTTGCTATATTTTTTAAAGAACTGGCTTATGAATATTCCTCCGCGGGAAACGCAGACAAATGCCCCAAGCATAAGAGGATAGTACCATCTTACTTCTCCAAACGTTCCTTCAGTTCTCAGAATAAATATAAACAATGCAAGAGTTACTGCAATAGTAATAAGGTGAAATAAATCTGCTTTCTTTTCTTTATCATTTCTGATATGCCCAAAAGACAAGGCTAATTCAAGTATCAATACGGCAAGGCCTATTAAAAATATATAAAACAAGATACTTGAAAATATCGTTCCAAAAGAGAGTGAAGCTTTGAAAACGCCCAAGGGGTCTATGAGATTAATTGGAAGTTCTTCATGATAATACTTTCCAGCTACTCCAGCTATCTCGGAATAAAATATTGTTCTCTCCACAATAAAGAATAATGCAACCCCCATAACCGCCCCAATCCAATTATATTTTTCCTTTGCAAGCTCTTTCCAATTCTTTGTTGAAAGCATGTAAATAAGAATGAATCCTCCAAACAAGAAATATCCTCGTCTAATAGAGTAAGTGACTACAGCAAATATAACTGCTAGAGGAATTGCCCACCAGGGATTAATCTTTCCAAAAATTCTCTCCTTATTTTCATATCCTTTCCAAAATACATAAATTGTAAGCAATCCAAAAAACAAGGCAGGTACATCAACATGGAATCTTGTTGTATTGAACAAATAGTCCCAAAAAACAGCAAGCAAAAATGAGGCTACAAGCCCTATTCTTTTATCTTTGTACATTTCCTTGCAAATTAAATATACAAGAACTACACTTGCTATAGATGGTACAACCTCAAGTAAGAGCTTTATTGTTGCTTCTCCAAATCCAATTTTAAAAAAACCAGCAACTATGTATGTAAATAGGGAATTATGCTGTTGTGTAACAATCCAGCTGACTCCGAGCCCGGCAAGATTTTTAGCATAAGCAAGATAATCCGCCTCATCCCACCACAACGGCTGGCTTTTAGTGATAGAAAAATAATATAGCCTTATTATAACAGCCAAAGCGAGTATTCCTAAAAAAGCAAGATTATTCCTGTCTTTCAGCCAGCTCTTAATAGATTCTTTCCTCTTTTCTGTCACTTCTTCCATAATTTATTCACAAAATCTTTGTTTTTATAGATATCTATATTGTTGTAAAAACAATCTCTTTAACTTAACTTACTTTTAAGATATAGCCAAGATAGATATTATGTCAAGGAACTTAACAGATTGTTCCTTGAGCATCCAAAAGTCCTCAAACAAAAAGGAAAGGACTTTTTGATCAATAATTCATAATATTTTATTAGATAATTTACATTAACCTCTTATTACAGATAATTGTGAGCTAATTAGAATATCTTCTGTAGAATATCCTATGAATATTCCATCTATTTCGTGCTGTCAATCCTCACCCATATCTCTTTATGGCTTTTTCTTCTTAGATTAATATCTCTGTAAATTAAAGCCCAAAGATACACTCTAGCGATAAAAAGTTCAATTGTCCAGATAATTTGCATAAGATTTTCAGCGTGCTTCAAAACTCTAAGAAATCCGCCTGACTCCTTTTTAAACGACCTCATTTCTGCCCCGCTAATCTTTTTAATTTGATTATACCCGCCGGCACTCCTCTTTTTCTGGTTTATCCAATCCTTAAAATTATCAGGATACTTTACAAAAACCCTCGACTCCTCAGAATATTCTATCTTGTATCCCTTTTCATAAACATAATGTGAAATAAATCCATCTTCGGATAAAATTTCCTTTCTTAATTTAGGAAATAAATTCTTTCTTATGGCAAATAGATATCCGGAGCAAAAGAATCTTTTCTTTCTCTTTAAAGCTTCTTTTCTCCTTTCATGCGCTGTTTTTGTTAATATTTCGGCCCAATAGCCATACTTATTGTTCATAGAATTAATTGAAACCGGCCTTCCAGAAACAGCCCCGACTTTTTTGTCCTTGAATTTCTCCAATAATTTAACCAGCGCCCCCTCCCCAACATACACATCTCCATCCGTTAAAATTAGAATATCTCCCCTTGCTTTCTCAACAGCCAAATTTAAAGCACTCGGCTTCCCCTCTCCGGAGTCCTTTATAATTTTTACGTTACTTATTTTCTTTCCAGCTTCTTTAGCAGAATCCAAAGTCTCCTTATCAGGAGCCAAAACTAAAATCTCTGACTTTGGGATTCTCTGCTTTGCAATTTCTTCTATTGCTTTCCCAATTGTCTTTGGCTCCTTAAATGCAGTTATAATAACACTTATCATTTCAGCTCCTTGTAAACTTTCATAGTCTTGTCGGCTATGTCATCCCAGCTGTAATTTTTTGATTTTTTAATATTTTCTTTGGAAATTTTTCCACTTAGTTTCTTGTTATCAAGCAATTCAATTATTCTTTTTGCAAATACTTCGTTGTTCCCAAATTTAACTAAAAACCCGTTTTCTCCGTCCTTGATTTCATACGGAATTCCATTTACAGGAGTTGCAACAATTGGAAGCCCGGAAGCCATAGCCTCAAATAAAGTTAAAGGCAGTCCTTCTCTATAGCTCGGCATAACAAAAACATCTGCTGCTTGATACATTTTGATTATTTCTTTTCTGTCCCTCGTTTCCTGCATTAAAATTATGTTCTTTTCATCTTTAATCATCTCCCCAACCTTCTTTCTCAAGCCCTCATCAGGGCCTCTTATAACAAAACTAATGTCTTTTCTTTTCTTTAATATTATTTTTGCAGTTTCAACAAATTTATCAGGCCTTTTTGTAGGGCTTAATCTCCCGAAAAACAATACAATTTTTCCCTTTAATTTATTTTTTTTCTTAAAATCATTGCTCTTCGCATTTTTAAAAAATTCGCTTGACATTCCATTAGGAAGATTAATAATTTTCTCTTTATCTCCTCCAAATCTCTCAATAAACCTATTTTCCCAAGGAGTAATTGCAATAATTTTGTCAGTCATTTTCAAAGCCAGTCTGGAAACCAGATTATAGCTGAAAATAACTCCAAATCTTCCAACTGAAGATCTTTCTGCACTGCTCCAGGGGCAGTGAGTTGTGTGCACGTGCTTAATACCTTTAATTTTTGCAGCAATAGCTGAGAGAACAAAGTGAGGATGTGCGAATAAATGGCTATGAACTACATCAAAATCTTCGTTAAGCAGCTTGCCAAAAACCGAAGGCCAAAAAGTCATAAAATTTCCGGCTCTAAACCAATAAAAGCATCTATGAACTTTAACTCCATTAATCACCTCTTCCTTCTTCTCAATCCTTTTTTCCTTATCCCAATCAGGAACAAAAACATGAACCTGATTTCCCTGCTTAACCTGCCTTTCAGCCAGCTCTCTTACAACCTGCCCTACTCCACCAATTGCAGGATAATATTCCGGAGCTACATGTGCTATTTTCATATAAAATTAGCCCAAAGTCCATTTAAATTCATTTACTATTTATCTTCTGGATTTGTCATCTAGGAAAGTAGTAAATAATCCATTATTTTTTCCGCAGAATCTTCTGGTTTTTCATTAACAGAATCTATTTCAATTTCAGGCCTGTCTGGTTTCTCATAAGGCACATGCAAGCCTATGAAATTCTTTAATTCTCCACTTTCGGCTTTTGCATAAAGCCCTTTAACATCTCTCTTCCTACATTCCTCATACGGGCAATTAATATAAATCTCAACGAAATCTTCTCCGAATTCTTCCCTCGCCATTTTTCTAGACTCTTTAAATGGGGAGATTATTGGAACAAGGATAAAATCAACTTTTCCAAACTCTTCCCTGCAAAGCCCAGTTATAAGCCTGTTGTTCTCTTTTATATCCTCAGGAGTAAAGCCGAGATGCTTGTGCAATTTCTTTCTGACATCGTCCCCGTCAAAAACCCTGTAATTTCTGCCTCTTTCATTTAAATTTTTTATAAGGATGTCAGCAATAGTGCTTTTTCCGCTTCCGGACAATCCGGTAAACCATATAACTTTCGTCATTCTACAAAAACCTTTTCTCCGCTCTTTATCTTGTCAATTATTATTTGTGAAATTTCCGGCCTCATAAACCATTCTGGTGGCTGTTTGCCTCTTTGCAGCATTTCTCTTGCCTGCGTTCCGGATATCTGGACTTTATTTTCCTCTGGATGCTCCATAAAATCTGGCTCGTGTAAATGCTTGTTTTCTAAGTCAGAATAAAATACTTTGTCAAATATTATAGGAATAACTCCAAGTTCTTCCTTAGTGAACTTGTCAAATATCTTATGTGAATCATTCGGCCCATAAAAGTTTCCAACTCCGGTGTGGTCCCTGCCGACAATAAAATGAGAGCATCCAAAATTCTTTCTGCACAATGCTGTGAATATAGCTTCTCTCGGCCCGCAATACCTTGAGTAAGTGGCGAATGTCCCAAGAATAACTTTAGATTTTGGATAAAAGTCCTCAATCATTTTTTCATAAGATTTTATTATAACATCTGCCTCAAAATCCCCTGCCTTTTTCTTTCCTATTACCGGATGAACAAACAATCCGTCGCAAAGCCCCCTTTTCAAGCCTTCTAACTGGATAAACTCATGGCTTCTGTGAATAACATTTCTCGTGTGAAATCCAATTATTTTGCTCCATCCCCTTTCTGAAAATATTTTTCTCGTTTGCTTCGGAGTTAATTCATGAATTTTATTTATAGATGGCCTCCTTTTAATCAGAGTTATCTTTCCTCCAAGGAAATAGTCTCCTCCTTCCAAAAACCTCTTCACGCCAGGATGTGCCTTATCTTTCGTTCCGAATATTTTCTCCGCAGACTCTTCTTTATTTACATTATAAATCTCTTCAAGATGCAAAATGGCGTAAACTTCATTATTATACTCTAAAGAAACATTTTCTCCTTCATTCAATTTATTTTTTATATCCTCATTTACAGCCAATATAATATGTAATGGCCACACAATTCCATTGGACAATTTCATGCTGTTTTTTACAGATTCAAAATCTTCTTTTTTCATGAATCCTTCCAGCGGGCTGAATGCGCCTATTGCAATCTGCTCAGCATCCATTAAAGTTTCCTCAGATATCTCTACCTTTTTCTCAGGCATTATTCCTTTGTAATTTGGCTCAAATCTGCTAACAAGTCTTCCTCCATGAGGTTTAACAATAAGTTCGGGGTAATCCTCAGAGTAAATATAATTCATCTCGTCAATTTTCTCAGAGAATCTTTCTTTACCACTTTTATTTAAAAATTCAACTTGCTTTATTAAGTTGGAAAGCATATTTACCGTCTCAACAGGATATTTTCCAACCGCCGTTTCCTTTGTTAGTGCAATTCCCGTGGCTCCATCAAACAAAGTGTTAATTATGTCATTTATTTCTGCCTTGTTTGGTTTTAAAGCAAAAGCCATTTGCTCTAGTGTATTGGTAGCCACAAAAGCTTCCTTTCCAAGTTCTCGGACTTTCTCTATTATGTATTTTTGTATGAATGGAATTTTTTCCATAGGAACCTGACTGCTTAAATCACCTCTGTCAATTAAAACTCCTTCAGAAACTTTAGCTATCTCAATAAAATTGTCCAGTCCTTTTTTAGATTCAATCTTTGAGAAAACTTTGGCATTCGGATAATTCTGCTTGAACTTTATGACTTGCTCGGGATTTTCCATAAAAGATAATGTAAAATGTATTATCCCATGTTTTTTTGCCAATTCAACAGCCGTATGGTCTTTTTTGCTGAAAGGAGGAAGGTTAAAAGTAGGGCTGTCAATCTGAACTGCTTTCTTCCCACCCATGCTCCCACCTATAACAGTCTTGCATAAAACATATCCTTTGTCTTTTGTAGAAATGTCAAAAACTCTTAAAAGAAGAGAATTAAAGTCAATAGATATTAGATCTCCATCATTCAGTTTTTTAACAACTCCTTCAGGCTTTAGAAAAAGATTTTGCGAATCACATTGCACCTTCCCACCATATAATTTTACAATGCTTCCTTCACTTAGCGAGATTTCCTGCGTATTTCCCGATCTTACCTGGGAGCCTTCCGTATCAAGAATTATTGGAACTCCATATCCCAAGAGGTCTTTTATTCTCTGCTCAATGTCATCCTCTTCAGTATGAGAAAGGTTTATCCTAAAAAAGTCAACGCCTCTGTCTTTTAGTCTTTCCAGTATATCTGGCTTATTCGAACCTGGCCCTATTGTAGCAATCATTTTTCTTTTTTCTATCATAAAATCAGTATAAAAAGGCAATATAAAAAGATATCTGTAACATTCTTTCATGTGCTCCCTATAGACATATGTCACCCCCCTAAATTAGCTTGGAGAAATCAAAAT